>CAYGNA010000359.1:0-4640 GCA_964351065.1 uncultured Pseudomonadales bacterium | reverse complement strand
GCCAAACACTGTCAACGATGAAGGTGGCAGGGCCGCCAATTGAGTAAAGCAATGGCTCGTCGTTCCTGTCGGCAATTGATGGGCCGCCAGCTTTGCTGATTGATACGAACTCCCATTGGCCGGTGGTTGATGTAGCCGCGATATCAAAATGCCCAGGGGCGTTTGCGCCGATCATAAAACCCATCTGCCCGGTCACAACATAAACCCAGCCACTGAAAGTTACGTCTCCCTGAGTGTCCCACCCCGGGTGGCTGTAGGTGTCAAACGTAAAGCCGCCGTCACCGGCGCCGTTGGTTGTAATCATCAGCGCAGCATCACCGTCAATCAGCGCGCTGCCCGTCATCAAAAGCATGTCTGCTGCGGTAATCAATTCTGACGTAAGTGTGGTGCCGGAATTGCTCCACTGGCGCCAGTTATCGGCAGCCGATTGAACGCCCTGGCCTGTGACGGCAGTGAATAGACCGCTTTCCAGGCTGCCGTTACCGAGCAGGTTGCCAGTCTGGTCGATCAGGGGTGCAGCGGTCGCAGCAGAGCAAACCAGGACCGTGGAGCCAAATAGCAGGCCACGTACGATCGAAAAACCTCGCGCTATTGAAAAAATGCTCATTAACAGCACTCCACAAGTCGTCTCCTGGTGGTGAGAACACAGCAAATCGCGGGCCAGAAAGAGAAAATGATACAATTCAGCCAGTTAGGATTTGTTATAGTCCGGGTCGTAAAGAAACTCGACGGTTTGTCTGGGTATGAGTAGATTGCTGTAGCCGTAATACGCGCCAAATACTGCACCGAGGCTGGCCCTCTGGCTAAAAACCCTTGACGATTGCTGGCCTGCCGAGTAAAAGGCGCGCAGCAGTAAGAACCAACCTAAGGATAAGAGAACAATGAACCTCAGAATGATTGCGGCCATCACGCTTTTTGCCATGTCGCCACTGGCATTTGCCCAGGAAGAGGCCACAGGCGTTACCCTGAATGGCGCCATCGGCAGAACCACATTTGATTCACCGCGCGGACTTGATGATTCGACCCATTGGTCTGCCGCGATCGGCTATCGCTTTGATAGCCCTCTCGCCCTGGAGTTACGCAACACCTCGATGGATGCGGGCCCCAAAGGTGTAGGCCCGGACGTTGACGTCGACTACAGGACACTCGACCTCCTTTACCATCTACCTTCCGAGACTCGCTTCAAGCCGTTTGTGTTGGCTGGCACGGGTAAAGTGGATATGAAAATGCCTGGTGGGAGCATGGACAACAATCTCTTTAATGCTGGCGTTGGTATGAAATACCTCTTTACTGCCAACTCCATGCTACGTGCTGAACTGCGCGCGATCCGCGGATTCAACGGCAGCAATGATACGGATGTTGGAGTCAACGTTGGTTACCAGTACACGTTTGGCCAGGCGTCCTCGAGCCCAGCGCCGCGGGATGGCGACAATGACAAGGACGGTGTGCCTGATTCCAGGGACAATTGCCCAACTACACCCGCGGGTGACAGGGTTGATGCCAGTGGTTGTACTCTCGATGGTGATGCAGACAGTGACGGCGTCAAGGATTCACTGGATCGCTGCCCGAATACGCCGCGTGGTACTACCGTTGATGCAAGCGGTTGCCCATCCGACGACGATGATCGCGATGGTGTCAGGAACGCCATGGATCGCTGTCCTGGCACGCCTGCGGGTGTGGTGGTCGACAGCAACGGTTGTGGACCGGATGGCGATACCGACGGCGTTCCCAATCATCGTGACCAGTGCCCTGATACAGCGCCAAACGCGCTGGTAGACGAAGTGGGCTGCTACGTCATCATCGGTGAGGCTGTGAGGATTACGCTCGACGTCCAGTTCGATTTCAACTCATCGATAGCTCGCCCCGCTCACTTGAACGAGGTCAAGAAAGTGGCTGACTTTATGGCGAAATATCCGGCGACTGACGTCACCTTTGAGGGGCACACCGACAGTCAAGGTGCGCAAGAGTACAACCTGCCGCTTTCTGAAAGACGCGCAGCAACCATAGGCTCGATGCTGATAGATCGCTTTGGTGTTTCAGCGAGTCGCGTAAAAACCGTGGGTTATGGTGAGAGTCGGCCGATTGCTTCTAACGACACCGAAGAGGGACGTCAGCGCAATCGTCGGGTGGTTGCCGAAATCAAGGCGAACGAGCAGACCAAGAAGCGCCTGTAGGTGCCGGCAAGCCTTCTTGTTGAAGGCCATCTCGAGAGACATCAACGCCCGCTTATGCGGGCGTTTTTTTGTGCACGAGTCAACCTGGTTGCATCCTCGTAGAGCGTCAGTTGGTGGATACTGGTCGTTTGAGATTTCTCCGTTCCGCGGCTACGCCGCTACAGTCGAAATGACGAGGGGATGCCGCGGCTACGCCGCTACAGTCGAAATGACGAGGGGATGCGGCGGCTACGCCGCTTCTCACTGTCATCTCGACCGCAGGCCGGACCGGCCGGAGTGGAGAGATCCCGGAGGTTGAGGTTTCTCCGTTCCGCGGGAGGCTTTAGCCCCCCGCACCATGTGTTGCGAGCAGCACGATCAAAAACAGGAAGATCCCGGTCATGATAGTAGTGTCGAGTATGCCGAGGGTGTGATCTTCCTCAAGCAGTGACGTCAGGGTGTAGAAGGTTGGAAACAGGAAGATCAGCAGAAAAATGCCGGAAAGTGAAAAGCCAAGTGGCAGTTCCGGATGCGTCGGGTTAATCAGGGCTTGATAGCCAGCGATACCCAGCAGCGTAAACGGCAGCACCAGGAACATGACCTGGGTGATGCCTCCGAACGCATTGGCAAGCGCAATGCCGTACTCCTGTTTGCGATGGGACTGCCACAGGATCACGTATTCACTCATACCTGCAAACACGGCCAGTATCATGGCGGTCAGTATGGGGTTGAAGTCGAGATCTGTAATCATGACGCCGGCAAAATGTGAAACCTGTTCGCCTCCAAAAAATGCACCGACTATGCCGAGCAGGAAAAGCCCGGTAATGTTTGGCAAGGTGCTCGGTTTTACAAAGCGGTAAACGATGTTGATGCGCTTATCCACTTCAGCAGGGGACATGTCGAGCACCTCACGTACTTCTGCCTCTTCTTTGGCATAGCTGGTCACCAGTTTGTAGAGATAAACACCAAAGATCGTCAGCAGGATAACGCTGATGAAGATGAGGTCGGTGACAGTGAAGCTGCTTTTGCCCTCGTCCGCGGCAGTGAACGTGAGCATCACGAGCCCAAGAATCAAGCCCATCGCACCGCCACCAATCAGGATTTGCGTGCCGGCTTCGGTGATGGGGGTGGGCATCAGAAATTTGCCCTGTGTGTCTTTGGGCAGGAAGAACGAGTACAGACTGAAGACCAGCGCATTGTTATAGATTGTGATCACAGTGATTATAAATGCTGTCATTGGGCTAACCGGAATCACAAATGCAATGACCACCAGTTCTGGTGTTGTTGACAGTATTTCGGCCAGGGTCCCTGCCGTGTAATGGTTCAACTTGTAGCGCGCAGCAACTCGCTCGGTCGCCAGCACCAGTATTTCGCAGGCGGACTGAAGAATCACCAGCCCGGTGAGCAGCGCCATGGCAGCGCTAAAGACTTCTGGCACTTCGTCAATCAGGTGCTGCAAAGCCCGACTGCCCAGCAGCAGCGCGATGGCAATTGTGAGCCGCTTGAACCAGGGGGGCACTGCCGTCAGTTGCGAGTGATGCCCCAGGTAGGAAACAGACAGACGATCAGGGTCCACCCCGGTTTCCCGTAGCGCCTGCTCCGGTGCCGGGTGCGACCCGGGCAAACCCGCCCCTGCGACACCGACCTCGGCCGCAGTTCCCTGTTCTGGGGCAACGCCAGGTTCAGCTTTCTCTTCTGTCATATCGCCGCGCCGATGGGTGGCTTATCACGCCAGGTCCCGTCACTATACAACTTGCGAGTGCACGCCCCAAAAATTGCTACAATCGCGGCATGTCGCAGCATCAATTCAGTCTGGATTCCACAGAGTTGGCCGCTTATCGGGCAGATGGCTACCTGGTTCGCGAGTCGGTGTTTTCACCCACAGAAATTGATGCACTGTCGAGCGCGGTTGAGCGAGCAGCCAGTCGTGCAAAGGCGTTAGCCGCTGCGGGCAAAACCTATATTCTCGATGGCAAGCGGTTTGTTGATATTGACTACACCACTGTGCAGTTCGAATATGGCGAGCATAGCGATACCATCCGCGTTATCGAACCGGTTCATGAGATGGACAATGCGCTTGCTGGCCTGGTTGATGATGAGCGCCTCACCGATCCGATGCGATCAATTCTTGGGACCGACGAGATTGCGCTCTGGACAGACAAGCTGAATTTGAAACGACCGGGTGTGAGCGCGGGATTTGGCTGGCATCAGGATTCACCTTACTGGATTCACGATTCGGCGCATGTTGACCTGCTCCCGAATGTGATGGTCACGTTTGATGATACATCGGTCGAAAATGGGTGTTTCAGCTGTATCAGGGGGAGCCATACACGAGGTTGCCTGCCGGGTATGGACGACGGTTCCCAACTTGGCGGCTTCTATACCAATCGTGGCTGTTTTTCAGAAGACGATGCGGTGCACTTTGAGAGGCCTGCCGGCACGCTGATTTTTTTCAATCCACATGTAGTCCATGGGTCCGGACCAAAC
>CAYGNA010000358.1:0-4666 GCA_964351065.1 uncultured Pseudomonadales bacterium | reverse complement strand
TTTTTATGCTGCTTTCGGCAACCATGATCATGGCGGCAATCTCGATGCCCAACTTGACTATGCGCTTGCCCACCCGGATCGATGGAAAATGCCTGGCGCCTGGTATGTGCATCGCCACGCGTTATTTACGATTGTTGTCCTGGATACCAACCAGTCGATTGAGGCGCAGCGGTTATTCCTGCAGGAGGTATTTGAAGACGATACATCACCGTGGCGGATTGTCGCTGGTCACCACAACATACGGACACTGTCAGAGAAGTACCATGACGACACACGCCTCTTCGAAGCCCTGCTGGCAGATATGAAAGCCCTTGGCGTTCATATGTACCTGAGTGGACATTCCCACAATTTGCAGCTGTTGGAATTTCCTGGGGAACCCCTCTATGTTGTTTCAGGCAGCGGCGGCAAGTCACCAAGACCAGTGTTGGCAAACAACACTGCGCCTTTCCTCGCCGAAGCCAATGGCTTTGCTGCGCTGCAGTTTACACCCGACGAAGCCCGCATCAGCTTTACGACAACCAGCGGCGAATTCCTGACCACATTTGCCAGCAAAACCAGCAGATTCGGCATTGATCGAGCCTGCCTTGAACAGGCAACAGGATCAGACTGCGTCAAAGCATTGCCCTGATTCAGCGCGGATCATTCGATAAAGCTGTTTGCCGGAGGCTCCAGGCCGTAAAGACAGGCCCAACAAGTTCAAAAACGATCGTTGCCCCGATCGTCACCATCACCACCTCACTCGCGAGTTCAGGGAACAACTGTTTTGCATAAATTGCTGTTCCCAGCGCAACCCCGGCCTGGGGCAATAGACTGATACCGAGATAAGTCTTCTCTCGCCCCGTCAACACCCCGGGCAGGTAGAGGTGACACCCCAGGACCCGCCCCAGCAGCCTGAAACAGATGTATCCAATGCCGGCAACAGATAGTACGGCCAACCCTGAAGGATCAAAGGATGCACCGACCAGTATCAGGAAGAGCATTAAAAAAGGCCACTCGATGTGTTCAATCTCGTGGAACGCAAACTTGTGGTGTCTCCCATACCAGGAAACCATCATGCCCATCACAATCGAAGCCAGCAGGTAGGAAGCGCCGAGCAGCAGTGACAGCCCGGCACACAACATCACCATGCCCAGCGCCTCGATCAGCGTTGGCTCCCCTTCTTTTATCCGTCCCGACAATAGTGCCATGGGTAAACCGAGGCCAGCACCAAGGGCAATCGACCCCCCCAGTTCCAGCAACGCATCATGCAAAAACCCGGCGTCAAAGGTCTCCCGCGCAAACAGGTGGACAAAGGTCATCACCACGCTGAAAAACAGCAGGCCCCAGACATCATCAAGCGCAACAATACCGGGTAAAAAGCGTTTCAGACGTGAGTCACCCAGCGTGCTCTCAACAACATCGAGCGTGGCAATCGGGTCCGTCGCCAGGCTGACCCCGGCAAGAATCAGCGCCAGGGGTACGCTCACACCAATCAGCACAAGACCAACCAGCACCGTCAGGAATGTACCGAGTGTAATCACCAGCGACAGCACAATAGAAGCGCTGCCGTAACGCCCAATAAGATCCCGGTCGAGTTTGCCCCCGAGCAAAAAACCAATCATGGTGAGCGCAACGATCGTGATGTAGTCGAACCACTCACTACTGAGATCAGGGAGCAGGTCCAGCCCTAACGGACCGATACCAATTCCCATGAGAATGAGCATGGTGACCCGCGGTACATGTGACCGGCGCCCGATGGCCTGGGCAGCGAGCCCCAGCAGCATGAGTACGCCAAGGCTGGTCAGCGTTGTCGCAATGGTATATTCCGCCAAGATATTTTTCCTGTTTGATCCAGAAGTATCAACTTCGCCCAGGCGCACGACAAGTGACGCGAATCACAACACTGTCGATTAGAGCACTGAATAAGTATCATGGTCCGAAACGACTAAAAGCACATTGACAGGGAAAACCACATGATCAAGGTAATGCCGGAACACGGCAGGCAATGGCAGGAACTACGAGACGAGATGGTAGACCGGGGTGCGTCAGATGCGAAATGGCGCGATGGTAAGACTGCGGTTTACGTTTTTAACGCTGGCGAGGATGTCGCCCAGGTGCAAAAGGAAGCCTATACCCTCTATATGTCTGAAAATGGCCTGGGACCTGCTGCCTTCCCCAGCCTGAAGCAGATGGAAGATGAAGTGGTGGGCATGGGGCTGCACCTGCTCCACGCACCACAGGATGCCGCCGGTAATATTACTTCAGGAGGTACCGATTCCATTACGATGGCCGTGAAGGCGGCACGCGACTTTGCGGTTGCTGAGAAAGGGCTTTCTGGCCAGGGCAACATAGTCGCGCCATTCTCCGCCCATCCCGCGTTTGACAAGGCTGCCATGATGATGGGATTGGAGATGCGTCGCATACCCGTGCGCGCTGACCTGCTTGCAGATGCAATAGCAATGGCCGCGGCAATTGATGACAAAACCATCATGCTGGTGGGTTCGGCACCCAGCTTTCCCTATGGGTTGATTGACCCAATTGATGAGTTGGGTGCAGTCGCGGCAGAACACAACGTCTGGCTGCATGTTGATGCCTGTGTTGGTGGCTATATCGCGCCATTTGTTCGGATGAACGGCACAGATATTGCCCCATTTGATTTTGACGTACCCGCGGTACACTCCATGTCAGCAGACCTGCACAAGTACGGTTACTGTGCCAAAGGAGCGTCCACCGTGCTGTTTCGCAGCGAGGCACTTCGCGCTCATATGATCTTCGACTGCAACGACTGGCCCGGTGGCCGCATGATTACGCCTACACTCGCCGGTACCAGGCCGGGTGGCGCTATTTCTGCCGCCTGGGCCGTGATGAACTTTCTTGGCACTGAAGGCTATTGCGCCAAACACCGACAGGTGACTGATGCACGCGAGGCCATCGAGGCTGGTGTCAGGAACCTGGGTTTTGAAGTGCTGGGCGAACCGAAGCTTGGAATTGTTGCCTTCTCGCATCCCGAGGTTGATGTGTTTGCTGTCTACCGGAAGATGTACAAGCGCGGCTGGTTTACCAGCCTGACAACCGAACCCAGGGCGCTGCACCTGATGTTGTCACCATTCCATGCCAGTGTTGTAGACGTTTACCTCAGCGACCTGGCAGCGTCACTGGCGGCAGTCCGTGCAGGCGACAGCGAAACCGTCACTGAAGCAAGATATTCCTGAGGCGCTTATGAGATATCGACCCTTTGGGACAACAGGCCTTGAGATATCTGAACTGGTTATTGGTGGCGGCGCTGTTGGCGGCCTGCTCATCAACCAGCCTGACGACATTAAACTGGAGACTGTGAAACGCGCTCTCAACGCGGGTATCAATTGGATCGATACTGCTCCTTCCTACGGCCAGGGTAAGTCCGAGGAAGCACTTGGCTGGATATTGAAAGAAGTTGAACAGGTGCCACACCTGTCGACCAAGGTCAGCATCGATACCAGCAACCTGTTTGATTTGGCGGGCCAGGTGGAATCATCGCTCACCGCGTCACTGAACAGACTGAATCAGCCCAAGGTCACGCTGCTGCAGCTTCACAACCCCATCGCCGCAACAACTGGAGAACGGGCTATTGGCCTGCCGGATCTGCTCAAGGCGCATGGCGTACTGGACGCCTTGCATGCGGCACGTGATGCAAACCTCTGCGATTTTGTTGGCATCACCGCGCTTGGTGATACGCCATCCATCATCAAGGTGCTCAAAAGCAATCGCATCGATTCTGCGCAGGTTTACTTCAACCTGCTGAATCCGTCCGCCGCGCAGACGCCGCCGCCAGCCTGGCCCTGTTACAACTTCACAGGGATAGTTGATACCTGCGCTGAGCACGGCGTTGCCCCCATGAACATTCGGGTTTTTTCTGCCGGTGTCATTGCAACCGAGGCGCGGCATGGCCGCGAGCGACCGCTGACGCCTGGTGACACCGTGGACAGCGAAACCCACAAGGCTGCCGCGATGTTTGAGGCCATTGGAGATAAATACGGCAGTCGCGCACAAACGGCAATCAGGTTTGCCCTGGCGCAGTCACGCCTTGCCTGTATTGTGTTTGGCCTGGCTGAGCCTGAACACCTCACGGATGCGCTTGATGCTGTAGACCTGGGACCGCTGGATGCGGATGCACTGAACGAGGTCAATGAGGTGTACCGAAGCTATTCGGTGCCATGAAAGTGGTGGTGATTGGGGGCTGGTGAGATTTCTCCACTCTGCGGCTGCGCCGCGCCGGTCGGAATGACGGGGGATGTACAGCCAGGCGATGGTCGGAATGACGGGGGATGTACCGCCAGGCGATGCTCGAAAGTACGGGGGATCTACGAACCGCTCCGGCCTACCTTTCTTGTCATCTCGACCGAAGGCCCGAAGGGCCGTAGCGGAGAGATCTCCCCACACCACAAACACACCACAGCCATGACCTGAATCCTAGACGTCTGGGTCCCGGCGCAACACTTTGGCCTTGCCCCGCAGCTTTTTCTCGTCCAGTCGTTTGGCCACAGCCCGCTTGGATGGTTTGGTCTTTCTTCGCGCTTTGCGAACTACCTGCGCACGCTTTAGCAGTTCATCCAGTCGGGCCAGTGCATCCTCCCGGTTTTTCTCCTGGCTGCGAAACTGCTGCGCCTTGATGACAATGACTCCCTCCCCTGTCAGGCGCGCATCACGC
>CAYGNA010000357.1:0-4666 GCA_964351065.1 uncultured Pseudomonadales bacterium | reverse complement strand
CCTTTGTCCCCGGGCAGGTCTGCCGGCGCTTGTACTCCATCTTCCCCATCAGGCTGATGATCCGGTTGAAATTGCCAGCGGCGTCTGTTGACCTGAGCCAGGTCGACAGCACTGCCGCGTCGCCGGAGATAGGAGCATCTTCCGCGAGGCGTTCCGCTACCCAGTCGGAAAAAGTGCCAAAGTCGCTGACGTAATCTTCCACATAGGCACGCACGATCGGATCGAGAACAGGATAAGGAAGCAGGCTCTGCTCGTCGGTCTGCCCGTGGGCCAGTTCCGCGCTGGGCGGCTTCCGCCAGATATTTTCGGGTATTAAAGGCGACTGGCGTGCAATATCGAAAACCTGGTACTTGTAGAGATCCTTGATCGGGGCATAGCTGAAATTCATATCAAAGTGCGTGTAGTAGCCGCACGCAGATTCTGTCTTGTTGCCGGTAGAAAGCGGCATAGCCCCGTAAGCGTTGCTGAAATGCATCAGGAAAACATCCCGGAGGCGCGCCTGGATGTTCTCATCGGCGACCGATGCATAACGCTGCTGCCGCATGACGCGAGTAACAAGATTCATATCATGTGACGAGAACTTGCCATACGCTGTGCCGAGCATGGCCAACATTTCATGATGACTTACCGGCACTTCATAATCCCAACAACCAAGGTTCTGGTGGAGCCGCGTGGCGTCTGATCGGGAATGATCGGTGCTGTAAACAGACGGCATTCGAATAGCATGGACCTTGTCGGCGCCTACTGCATCACAGGCCATCTGGCAGACTACCGCGCTATCGACACCCCCGCTGGAAGCAACAACCAGCTCACCAAATCCGGATTTCACTGCATAATCCTTGAGCCCCAGCACAACAAGTTCGTACAACGGTACGCTAAGGCTCGTGACCAGAGTTCTCGCATCCGGCCGATTGAGATTCTGCACAACGGGTTTCGCCTGATTGATGTCTACAATGTCGAAGCGGTTTTTTGCCACGTCAGCAGCAAGATGGAGCAGGTCACCACCGCGCACAACAAAGCTGTGACCGTCAAAAACCAGCTCATCCTGTCCGCCCCACTGGTTCACGTAAACAACCGTCAAATCCGTTCCTGTACCAGGGGTGATTACCTTGAGGCGTTGCCAACTCTTGTCATGCACATAGGGAGAACTGTTGAGAGACAGAATTACCCCGGCGCCCGCCTCGCGGTACTGCTGCAGCGGGTTTTCGCTATAGTTATAGTCATCTGAGCCTTTGTCATTCCAGAGATCCTCGCAAATTGCGATGCCTGTTGGAGTGCCGGCTATGTCGATCATCAGGAGTTCAGTACCAGGCTCAAAATAGCGGAGCTCGTCAAAGACATCATAAAAAGGGATCAACTGCTTCGAATAGACGCCCAATATCTCACCCTGTCGCAACACAGCCGCAGAATTCAGGAATGGCTTGCCAGCACCGGGATTGCGAGCAATGTAGCCAACAACAACGTGCAGGCCGGGGTAACAGGATCGGGTGTATTCACGAAGCTCAGTCAGGGCTTTAAGATTGGCGTCAACGTAAGCCGGGTGATAAAGCAAATCCTGGCCAAGATACCCGGGAATGCAGAGTTCAGGAAACACCACCACATCGCAGGAGGCACTGCTGGCAACATCAATACCCTGGCGAATTGCCGCCAGGTTTCCCTCAAAATCACCCGGTGTCGTATTGATCTGACCCAGGCAGACTTTCATTCTGGTCGCGTAATGTAAAGCTGGTGCACCATCGCCAACAGCACAATACAGGCCCAACCCTGATGGAGGCTACCAAGGCCGACCGGTACCACGTGAAGCAGCGTCAACACCCCTATGCCGAACTGGATCAGGATCGTGCTGAGCACCAGCACGGCGGCCCACTTTGCCGCACCGCCAAATCGTCGACTCATCAGCCAGCCGGCAAAGGCCAGGATCACCACAAGCGCGCCAAGCCAGCGATGCACAAACTGCACGGTCGCGCCGCTTTCAAACAGATTCAGCCACCAGGGCTGCATGAAAAACACAGCATCTGCCATGAACTGGCCATTCATGAGGGGAAATGTGTTGTAACCAAAACCCGCCCGCAGCCCTGCCGTGAAAGCGCCGTAGAGTATCTGCAGAAGCAGCAGGCTTGAGAAAACCAGAATGAAACGGCGGTAACCAATACTGACGCTGACGCGACGGGTTCCCCGCAAATCCAGCACCAGCCAGGCCAGGAATGAAAAGATAAACATCGCCAGCAGCAGATGTGAAGCCAGTCGAAAATGACTTACCCGGGGAATATCAATCAAACCCCTTTTGACCATGTACCAGCCAAGCAACCCCTGCATACCTCCAAGGGCCAGGGCCATGACCAGTTTGAGTTTGAAACGGGATTCAATCCTGCCCAGCGCCCAAAAGATGACGAGGGGGAAAAAGAACATGACACCGATGAGACGGCCAAGAACCCGATGGCTGTACTCCCAGAAGAAAATCGACTTGAATTCATCAAGCGCCATTCCCCTGTTGACCTGCAGATACTCGGGATACTGTTTGTAGGCATCGAACGCTTCCTGCCATTCGGCCTCATTCAAGGGAGGGATTACCCCCATGATAGGTTGCCAGTCAACCATGGACAGGCCACTCCCCGTCAGGCGGGTAACACCACCAACAACAATCATCGCGAAGACTGTTGCACAAACTATCGCGAGCCATGTCGCGACAACTGCGTTTGATTTATTCATGAGGCTAATACGAAATCTGAGAGAACTTCGATTTTACAGGCAGCCACATTCAAAAGGCTAATGAACGTGTATTCAGAAGGAACCTGGGCCCTAAGCCTGCCGACTGCACCCTGAAACAATCGCCAAACGTAATTGGGCCCAGGCTCCAAACTGGTACAGCCAATGTGTCTCAAGTTGACAGGCATCTAATTGACATAGGTCAATGACGATCAATGAGCGGCAACAGAATATGAATCCTTCGCGTTCGGAGGGTCCAATTGATGAGGACAAGCATATTGAGTCTCGGTCTGGCCCCGGAGATGGTTACCTCGATTTCATCCCGCTACCCCGCAATTTTTTTCCAGGCTGCTGATGTTTCAGAAGTTTTCAGCCTGCTGAAAGAAACAGATTTTTCTTCTATCATTCTCGACTCCAACAGCCTTCAACGGGCTGACAGGGTGATAGCAGAACTGCTCGGACATACCTCATTGACAACACTCATTGTGCTTCTCTGTGGTGACGATAACGAGTTCGATCAGCGCAAACTGGCCAGGATGGGTGTACGAACCATCAGACCGCCACTCGAAGTAGCGAGAATTGTGAGCCAGCTAACCAACTGACAGGTCGGTAGCGGAACGCCGCAAGGTGCATTACCATAACGCACCGCAACATCTTCCATACACCGTTTAATCAGCGCTATCAGACCATGATCGATACTATGACTATCCCCGAAAATTTCCGGGGTCCGCCACGTTCTGGTAACGGTGGCTACGTGGGCGGCGCTTTCGCCGGCTTGCTTGGACTCCCTGCAAATCAGGCGGTCGAAGTCACATTGCGCGCGCCGGTTCCATTGGATGTGCCCCTGCAGGTTGATCGAACGAACAAGAATCTGCTCGCAGTCAGGCGAGATGACACCTTGATTGCAGAAGTGTGCCCCAGCGATTTCGCACTCACCATACCAACACCACCGTCATTTGAAGACGCGCTCGCAATACGGGATTCAGCGATGTCGCTTAAGCTTCGGGAAGGTGGTGAGGGCCGCGGCATGCACCCCATCTGCTTTTGTTGTGGTGCTGATCATGAAAACGGCCTTGGCGTTTTTGCAGCTCGTCTGGACGAACGCCAGGTCGTCGCTGCCTGGCAGACCCGTACAGATTGGCGTGACGATAGCGGCGCGATCCCCATTCCTTACCTCTGGACCGCGCTGGACTGCCCGGGTCAGATTGCATACGCTGTCGAGGGAATCCGCACAGGATTGCTGGGTCGTATAACTGCCAGCGTAGTCAAACCAGCCATACCCGGCGACAAGCATGTAGTCACGGCCTGGCGAGATAGCATAGAAGGCAAGAAACACTTCGCCGGCTCAGCCATTTTTAATCAGGCTGGCGAGCTTGTGGCCAGCGCACTTTCAATCTGGATCGGGCGCCGCGCCGACTAATTTCGATAACAGGAGTTAAACATGGCAGACATTGAAACATTCCGCGCAGAGACGCGTGGTTGGCTGGAGGCAAATTGTCCCGCCAGCATGCGTGCACGCTCTTTCCACTGGGAAGATGCACATGAAATTTACGACACCGAAGACGCCAAAGATTGGCTCGCGGTGATGGCCGAACGCGGCTGGACAGCCCCAACCTGGCCCAAAGAATATGGCGGTGGTGGACTGAGCAGCGCAGAAGCAAGGGTTCTCGCCGAGGAAATGGGCCGCATCAAGGCTGTAGCGCCTACCAGTGGCATGGGTCTCAGTATGATTGGTCCGACGCTGCTCGAATTTGGTACAGAAGAGCAGAAGCAACGCCACATTCCCAGGATTATCAGCGGCGAAATCAACTGGTGTCAGGGTTACAGCGAGCCGGGCGCAGGTTCCGATCTTGCATCCCTGCAAACTCGCGCCGTCCTGGATGGTGACCATTTTGTCATCAATGTCCAGAAGATATGGACCTCGGGCGCACAATACGCTGACTGGATGTTTGCGCTGGTT
>CAYGNA010000356.1:0-4669 GCA_964351065.1 uncultured Pseudomonadales bacterium | reverse complement strand
AAGCAGGCAAAACGAGATTTCTCCGCTACGCGGCTAACGCCGCTTCGGTCAAAAGGACGCCGAAGCCGTCAGCCATAGGCCAGGCGTAGCGTTTCGATCACATCTATCACCTGTATCACCCAGAACACCGACCAACCAGCGATGATCGCAACGGACAAGACCATTGCGGCCTTTTCCAGAATTCCCTTTGTCATTTTTTAGCCCTCATGAGAATCCAATCCAGCGTCCCGACGCAGCTACGGTAAACCAGATCATCAGGGATGCCAGTGCGACGAGCTTGACCGCCCAGGGATTCAGCGATGAAAAATCATGCCTGAGCAGCGGAAACTTGACGAGGTACAAAAAAGCCAGCCCCATCGCAAAAGAGATCATCTTGGCCCAGAAGAACGAATTGTAGTAAAGCTTGATGGCAACGGCGGACGCCATGTAAACGCCAGACAACACCATCAAAATCAGCGCGTACCTGATCCAGCGACGGGTATTGTCCACCACCACAGCTGCCGGCACATCGGTCATCAATACGCCCAGCAAGCGCAAATCCGAGACGAGTATCATGCCACCCAGCAGCGCCATCGCACCCAGGTGCACTGTCTGCACCATGGCAAACACACCGCCATAGGCCTTGGACAGATGAGCGAGCATGGAAGCATCGAGCCACTCAAAGAAAGCCAGCGTTTCCATCACTCCACCTCCATCGCAGCGAGTTCACTAACACACCCGGCAGCCCAGTACATCAGACGCGGCAGTTCCTTCGTACAGTCAAACCAGTCATAGGCGATCATGCGTCCCGTTGAGATAACGCCTATCCAAAGCGTTAGCGACAGTGCTGCACCAATCCTGATGCGTGTTGGCGGCACTTCGTCATGGTCCCAGGTTGCGACCGATTGCTGCATCGCATTACGGAACAGAAGCGCATTTATCCCTGCGGCAATCAGCAGCACAACCTTAATGCGAAACCAGATGCTTTGTGTGGTCCGAATGGGGATGGCGTAGAAGAGCAGAAGACCCGTGATAACCATAACGACAAACCCGAGCATCATCGGCTTGTCGAGGCGAGAAGCGATCCGCGACGCGGGGATCCGGACAAAAGCCAGGCCAAGCATACGCAGGTCGATAACAAACAACATGCCGAGAAATACCATGAGCGTGAGCACATGGGTTGTCTCGACCCAGTTGTACATATAGTAGGATTCATGCAGGTTGACGCTGGACTCAAACCCATCCAGCCAGGTCGCAAAGCTCAAGAGCCACTGATTCAGCACAGGCCCGTTTCCCTCCCGGTCATTTTTGTTATGCCGCGAGTATACCAAGGAAAACGTTATGCGGACCCAGAGACTATTTTAACTTTGTATACTTGTCTGCCCTGCTGCGCGCCTTGTCGACCGGATACTTTTCCGCGTTTTTCACCAGCTTGGCTTCACACGCCGAGAGAATATCGATATTGAGCCTGTCAGCAAGCCGCACCAGGTAAATCTGCACATCTGCAATTTCATCCGCGACTTCAGCCAGCGTCGTCTCGTCAAGGTCTGCTGAGGCTGCCTCGGTCAGCCACTGGAAATGCTCGAGCAATTCCGCCATTTCCACACTCATCGCCATGACCAGGTTTTTCGGCGAGTGAAACTGTTCCCAATCGCGCTCGGCAACGAAAGCGCGCATGGCGAGCTTGAGTTCGGCAAGGTCTTGCATGGCAGCAACATCACATTTTCAAAAAGACCAACGAAGATTAGCACAGCCAATAGAAGGACAACTGCGAGGAAGGTCTGGTCACCGGGGAGATGCAAGCCAGAATCGATCAGCGCTGGTACACTTCGCTGATGGAAAATCACTCTGCTTTCACTGCCGCCTGTTCCCGTAAAATCTGCAGCCGCACGCCCGGGCTCTGCTCACGCAGGGCCAGTCACAACTCAACCCAGACCGGGCCGCTGCATGACTGACAATACCTCACCACTATCGCGTACCAGCGGACTGTTCTATGGCTATGTCCTGGCTGGTTACTCGTTTTTTATCCTGTTTCTGGCGTCCAGCTTCTTTCTTCACTCGCGTGGCATCTTCTTTCCCTACTGGATGGAAGAGTTTGGGGTATCGCGCACAGAAATCTCGATGGCAATCACCTTTTCGCTCTTTGCCGGTAACTGCATAGCGCCGATTATGGGTTACCTGATCGACAAGTACCCGCTCAGGGTCATCACCAGCGTTGGGGCAATCTGGCTTGCCGTGGGCTATTTGATGTTCCAGTTTGTGGACAGCTACTACCTGTTTTTTGCGGTGCTCCTGCTGTTCCAGAGCATTGGGTGGGTGTGCATAGGTCCGCTGGTGCACACCAAGCTCATGGTGAACTGGTTCGCCCGCAATCGGGGTATGGCGCTCGGCATTGCGATTATGGGGATATCGGTTGCCGGGATTGTCATGCCAACAGTTGCCACGTTTCTTGCCGAAACATTCGGTTGGCGCAACACCTACTCAATTTACGCCGTGGTGCTGGTACTGGTATTTGTGCCGCTGACATTACTGCTGGTGAAGCAGGAGCCAGCTGACATCGGTGAATACCCCGATGGCGACCCCGCCCCACCACCAGTTGCCGGTCCACCTGCACCGATAACCACACAAACGGGTCTTGAGGTCTACAAAGAGTTCCTGACCTCGCGCAGTTTCTGGAGCGTTGTGCTCACTTTCACGCTGATGAATGGTGTCTACAGCGCCATGATTACGCACCTGCCGAGTTACCTGACCACCGAGCTGTCATTTGACCTCTATGACGCTTCCTACGTGCTTGGCGTCGCCGGTGTTTTTGCCATTGCTGGCAAAATTGTGTTTGGCTGGATGATGGATCACTTTTCTGCAAAGACCACGGTGCTGTTTGCCGTCAGCAGCTACTTTGCCTCCACGCTGGTCTTTATGGCCGTGGATACCTACCTGTTGATCATGGTTGCGGCGGGACTATTTGGGCTGGGTTTTGGCGGCATGGTGCCCGTCAGGTCTGTGCTTCTGTCGCGCATTTTTGGCGTGAAGAAATTCTCTCGCGCCAATGGCCTCTTTTCATTTTTCCTCGCCCCGGCAACCTTCTGGGTACTCATCACAGGTTACATCACTGACACGTTTGGCAGCTACACCTACGCGTTCCAGGTGTGGGCGGTGGCTTTTGCACTGGCCGGGCTGATTACCGCAGTCATCCGACTGCCGGACAAGGACGAATCAAGATGAAAACCTACGGCACCTGCGATGCTCGCTTTTTTCGCGTACGGGAGGCCTTCGAGCAGAATTTTAGCGAGAGAGGTGAAATTGGCGCGTCGGTCTCGATCGTGATTGACGGCAAGCCCGTGGTGGATCTGTGGGGTGGCCACCGGGATACGGCGCGAACAAAATCCTGGGAGCAGGATACCCTGGTGAACGTGTGGTCGCTGGGCAAGGCGATGTCAGCACTGGCAATGCTCCACCTGATGGATCAGGGAATAATTGCGCCGGAGACACGGGTTGCCGACGCCTGGCCGGAGTTTGCGGCCGCGGGCAAAAGCGATGTCACCTATGCTCACCTGATGTCACATCAGGCCGGACTCTGTGCCATTGACGAGCCCATGCCAAACGATGCTTTTTTTAACTGGGACCTGATGACCCGGGCCCTTGCCGCACAGGCACCCTGGTGGACACCCGGAGAACACCATGGATATCACACCAACACCTTCGGTTTTTTGCTGGGCGAGCCTATCAGGCGATTGACCGGCAAATCGATACGGGACTATTTCCAGCAGCATATTGCCGGCCCCTTAGGTGTCGACTTTTACATGGGGGTGCCTGCCAGTGAACTGACGCGGTGTGCTGATCTGGTCCAGGCACCGCGCCCCGCCAGTGCGCGGTCGGTGGTACCGGATGCTGGCCCGGCGACAGATCCACTCGACCGGATGCGTCTTAAAATCTATGGCAATCCCAGTCTTGGCGACTACGATCACAACTCGGCGGCGTGGCGCATGGCGGAGTTCCCTTCTACCAGCCCACAGTCAAACGCCCGCGCAATCGCCCACATTTTTGGCGCGCTGGCAAACATCATTGCCACTGGCAATGCCGGACTCCTGAGCCCAACCATATTGCAACAGGCTATAGAGATTCGAAGCGATGGCGAAGACCTGAATATCCAGCGACCAACCCGCTTTGGGCTCGGCTTGCAGTTGACCCAGCCTGATCGACCACTGGGACCACATCCCGGCACTTTTGGTCACTACGGTAACGGCGGGCACCTGGGTTTTGCCGACCCCACAGTGAATATGGGATTCGCCTATCACATGAATCATCAGGGTTACGCCTGGCGGGATCCGCGCAACATTGCCCTGACGGACGCCGTGTATGCTTGCCTTTAGGTGGGCTTTAGGTGGGCTTTAGGTGCCCGGGGTAGCCGAATCTCGCGCTGAGGCAAACGATTCCTCAAACGCCAGTTGATCGCGGATTAATGCAATACGGGTCTCGACACCCGCCATCATACTGGCGAGCTGTGGCTCTTTGGCGAGTTTTTCAAAAGCCGGTTCCACCTTCGGCAACCAGAAATCAGCCCAACCTTCATCAATAGCCCGCTGCAGATTAATCAGTGCCATCTGCGTCTCTCCGCGGATAGCGGCAATTGTTGCCAGCCGATACCAGACGTCTGCTTCCTGATAGCCCCGCGCGATAGCCTGCCTGATAC
>CAYGNA010000355.1:3987-4681 GCA_964351065.1 uncultured Pseudomonadales bacterium | reverse complement strand
GCACCCAACCGATAGCCACGCTGGTGCAGGCTTGAGCCCGACAGATCCAGGTAGCTATCCGCGGTATCACGCAGCAGGTAACAATTTATCCTGATGTCCGGGTTCTGCGTATCAACAGACGGCCGCTCCCCATGGGTCGCCACAAACGAATCAACAATTGCGTCTTTTACCTTGAGCGCCGCATAGTGACTGTGGGTGACCTCAGAGCCACTGACGTTGGCATCTACTGCAATGGTTTCTGCGGGCGATAAATGCGACGCCCAGCCAATCTTGCGTACCCCTTCGTAAAGGGCTTCGGGTGAATCTGCGGGGAATCGTGCAAGCGGCATCAATATCCTGTTGGCCAACCTGGACCAGAGGCATGCCCGGTAAGCAGTCTCGATCGTCCCCTCAAATGTGACACCCGCGCGCATTTCTGACACAGCCGTGGCACCAATAGCCGTGAGTTCAGTAGCCAGCAGATCGGTCATGCCGCGGGGGGCGATTGCAGTAAAAGTGGTGGTTTTCATGGGGCCGAAGTCTAACACGCGTGGACCGCGCCCGACTTCAACAACCTCAGTCCAGTGGAAGGCGCGGCCGCTCAACCGTCTTCTCGACCGGAGGCCCGCAGGGCCGTAGCGGAGAGATCTCAATCATCCGGATTTCTCCACTTCGCGGCTTCGCCGCTCCGGTCGAAATGACAATATATGTCGCC
>CAYGNA010000355.1:0-3887 GCA_964351065.1 uncultured Pseudomonadales bacterium | reverse complement strand
CTACCGTCTACTCGACTGGACACCCGGCCACTCTACCGTCTTCTCGACCGAAGGCCCGCAGGGCCGTAGCGGAGAGATCTCAATCATCCGAGATTTCTCCACTTCGCGGCTTCGCCGCTCCGGTCGAAATGACAATATATGTCGCCCTCACCGTCATCCCGATAGGAGCCCTGTCTCTCTACCGTCTACTCGACTGGACACCCGGCCACTCTACCGTCTTCTCGACCGAAGGCTCGGCCACTCTACCGTCTTCTCGACCGGAGGCCCGCAGGGCCGTAGCGGAGAGATCTCGTCTAGTAGCCTTTCTTAAGGTCAATCAGATCCTGCAAAGGTTCACCCGCCTGATACCGCGCCAGGTTCTCCTGGAACCGTGCGACCACATCGGCAGGATAACTAATTGCCGCAACATGGGGTGTGACGGTTACATTCGGCAGCGTCCAGAAGGGATGCGCTTTGGGAAGGGGTTCTGTCACGAAGACATCCAACACAGCCCTGCGCAAGGAA
The DNA here is from genome assembly GCA_964351065.1 of uncultured Pseudomonadales bacterium. Taxonomy (GTDB): domain Bacteria; phylum Pseudomonadota; class Gammaproteobacteria; order Pseudomonadales; family Azotimanducaceae; genus JANQJA01. The sequence continues at coordinate 3,383 of CAYGNA010000355.1, read as the reverse complement.
CCGGCTTTTATGGCTCCTATCAAGGCTGTCTCGTCGAGGGTCGATCCCCTGCCTACATTGAGCAGCATGGCGCTCGCGGGCAACGCCCCAAGTACTTCCTCGTTAACCAGGTTTCGCGTCAATGGGGTGTCCGGCAAGGTCAGCAGCAGGTAATCAACATCCCCTATCGCCTCGCAGAACCGGTCAACCGGAAACACCTGGTCGAATCCTGGTACCACGCTTCCACTCAGGGAAATGCCAATCGTATGCATACCAAAGTGCGTGGCAACGCTGGCAACGTGAGCCCCAATGGAACCAGTGCCAGCGATAGCAAGCCGTTTGCCGCCAAGTCGTGCCGGCCATACCGGCTGCCATTCTGACTTCGCCTGACTGCTCGCAAACGCTGACAGGCGGGTTACATCGGCGAGCATGTGCGCAAACACATACTCCGCGATTAATGGTCCAAAAATACCTTTTAGCCCGGTTACAACAACATTGCACTGCCGCGCGATATCGACCAGCGGCGTCACCCCGGCCCAGGTGGATTGAATCCATGCAGCAGAGAAGCCCCGGTTGAGATATGCCGCGGCAAAGTCGGGCTGCGCGAGCAGCACATCCGCCGACTCTGTGACCGAGTCCGGATTTTTGATACAGGTAGCATCAACTTCTGCCAACAGCGGTTGGTACAGGTCAGCATACTGATCGAGCACAAGCACTTTCATTCGTGATCCGACCTTGTCCGCAGAAAATGGGCTCTACTATCTTTTACAGACTCGCTCTAGGATAGTTGATTGTTTCTGCGCACGAGCAAGAGCATACCTGTGAGCATGATCAACAGGCTCGCCGGTCCAGGCACTGTCTGCGGCAGCACAACCGAGAAGTTAAACGTGTTGAGGAATTCATTACCAAGTACATCCTTGACCAGCAGGTCAAGGCTCGAAGGGGCAACATAAGTATCAAACGGTGTAAAGAATCCAAGTTTACCGTTGGCAAGCGTTGCGTCGTTAGCGGTCCCCAACTGATTAGCAAGTTCCTTGATCATTGTGACCTGGGTGATCCCCGATACGTAACCAAATCCCCCAAGATTGTAGTTGAGCAGGTAATTGGTTGGATCCACCTCAACCAACACTGTATCAAACGTAACCAACTGCCCGGATGCCGTCACGCTACCAGGTGAGAGGGAGGTGACAGACCCATTCTCGTCAACATCCAGACTGATCGAATAGTAGCCGTTATTGAGAGACCACCCCATATCATTGATGACCGTGAGGAAGGTTTCGCTCGAAAACGAGGTAAAACTACCACCGCTCGTCATATTGCCTCGTAGCAGGCCGTCAAAACCGTTGCCATCAAAGTTAAGTTCGGTAGTGTTAAACGTCAGCACATTGTCTGCGCCACTGGCACTGACGGCGTTACCACCGTCTTCCGACACCAGGCCATTTTCATCAACATTGAAGTAAAAACTGCTGAGGCCGTTGTTAAGGCCCCACCGCAGGTCTTTTATCACCACAATATCAGTGCCGGCCGGATTACTCAGATCATTGGCCTGAGCACCACCGCCGTCGAACATATTGCCTCGCAGCACACCGCCAAAGCCATTGGGATCCAGGTGTACGATTGCCGTCTGAAGCTGAATACTCGACGTTCCCGTCTTCTGCAGCGCGTTATCGAACGTCGAAGCAAAACTGACCTCACCCGCTGCATCAACGCTAAACGTCAGATCCGACGCGCCCGTACCCAGAGACCAGGTTGTGTCCTTGATCACAACAATCGGACCATCGACGTCCCCGGCGCGACCGTTCTTCATCATGTTACCCGAGAGTTGCCCCACGTAACCGTTAGCGTCAAAGGTCACCACCTGCGTATTCAGCGCAAGGGTTGAGTCAGTACCGGTCGCTGAAAGAGAGTTCGGTGATGTGGACGAAACCACACCCGCCGCGTCAACGTCAAATGTCATTGATGAATAGCCGTTGTCGAGGAAGTGACTGCTACCCTTCACCACTGTCAATACTGTCGTGTCGTTGATTGAAACAGCGCGTGTGTTCAGCGTTACATCACCGCGCAGCACACCATCGAATCCGTTGGCACTGATGTTCACGGTTGCAGTTTTTAGCGCAACCTGGCCGTTCGAAACTGACAGGGAATCGGGGTTGCTGGTGGTCACGTCACCATTGGCGGCCACGTTGATACCATAAAAATTGTTCCCAATCTTGATAGTGTGCGCGCCAACGGTAAGGTCAAGCGTCTGGACACCAGAGGTAACTGGCTCGCCCAGGATCTGGTAATTGCCAAGAAACCCGTTACTCTGGAAATTGACTTCCACAGCGCCGGCCGCCGAGGACATCACCACAATGACCAGCGCCGTGACACAAGTAGATATCCTGAATCTCACAGATCGCCTCCTGCAGGCACCTGGTCAGCGGATCTCGCTGAACGATCAGTACCACCAGCAAACCCCATGCCACGCACACTAACTCTTTGAATCAACAATATTTACCCAAAGTACCGGCTTGCGGGGCCGACTCAACTGTAAAGATTACCGACACCTGTATTGGATAGCCTCAGACAGTATTTCTGATTTAGGTTAAATCCATGCCTGCAAGGTCACCCGCCTCGCGCCATTCAGCTAACAGCTTGTTGAAGGCATTGATCCCTGGCGCGTAGGGTGAATTCTGCGAGTTGCTGTTTGCACTCTTGCCTTCGCGATTGTAGTAACCCGGAGTGCACTCCTCCAGGAAGGCCGAGGAACCTGTCCCTGCCATTCTGACAATCTCAGCCACCCATTCGTCCTCCGCTTCTGCCGTCACCTCAATTACCTTGTTACCACGTTTGCCCACCTCATTGATGATATAGCTGACATGTACTGCCTGATCATCAAACATGGCTGTCATGTTGGGCGACAGGCCGTTCTGGTTAATGCCTATGGTGAACCAGTTGGGAAAACCGTGAGCGCTGAGACCGTGCAGCGTACGAAAACCGTCAGCCCAGTGGTCGTAGAGTGAAACGCCTTCTTTCCCGATCGTGTCGAAGTCCACGCGCCTATGCGCAGAGGTGGTGATCTCAAATCCGGTGGCGTAGATGATGCAGTCCACCTCATAAGTCTTGCCATTCGCGACTACGGCATTTTCCGTGATGCGCTCAACCCCTTTGCTGTCACTGACATCAACCAGCGTGACGTTCTCTCGATTAAACGTAGCAAGGTACTCATCGTTAAATGTAGGGCGCTTGCAGAACTGGCGATACCACGGCTTTAGGCTTTCTGCCGCATCAGGCTTTGTGACAGTCCCATCCACCCTTGCACGGATCTCGTTCATTTTCTGGAAGTCGGCAATCTCGGCACGCAGCATGATTTCTTCCATGTCCAGTTGACCCGAGTCGGACTTGCGATTCATCAGGGAGAATCC
>CAYGNA010000354.1:0-4690 GCA_964351065.1 uncultured Pseudomonadales bacterium | reverse complement strand
GAATTGTCCATACAGTTGCTCACCAGGGTGAGCAACTGTATGGACAATTCTGTGCCGCCTGCCACGAATTGATAGCGCCAAAAGACTGGAACAAGCCTTACAAGTCAGAGTTGTGGCCGATGGAAATCATAGGCACTGACATGCGCTACGGTGCAAATGCAACGCAGTGGGTAAACAGTGGTTGTCTTGAGGGCGAGACCATCATGCGAGCAGTTGGGCCCGCTCTGAAAAAGACTGCTTCTTCCTACAGCATCGCGACCCACGTGGCGCTCGGCGCAATGAGTGAAAACTTCCGTGACGCGATACTGCCCAACCTGTCTACAAAGGGTCTGTTGACCAACCTGGAGGAAAATGGGCTGGTGTTGCGGGAGCCGCGCCCCCTTTATAAAGCAAGACCGCTCAATGGCATTTGGGCCACGGCACCTTATCTGCACAATGGCTCCGTTGCGAACCTTAATGATCTCCTGAAGCCGCCTGCAGAGAGGCCAAAACAAGTCACCGCCGGCTGCCCGGATTTTGATCCTGAGAATGTGGGCTTTGCCTGTGAAGCAGGATCAAAGGGGACTTCTACAATCGATGTTGCCTGCAGTGTGCCAGGCTCAGAGGCAGCGCTGGTCAATGGTAACTGGGTTGATCGCAATTACCATGAACTGCCGTTTCGCACTGGCAGGGTGGCCGGCCAAAAGGAAAAGCTGGCTGACACGGGTAACTGTAACCTGGGGCACGATATAAGAAATGCAGCGGGTGAAGCATTCACTGACGAGGAGCGTCGACAGTTGGTCGAGTTCCTGAAGACACTGTAGGTGATGACTTTGACCAAACTTTCATACTCATTCCAACAAGCGCTCTCACCCGCGCTCCTTTGCGCACACTCACTCGCGCTTGCACTGGTATTGACGTTTGGTGTCGTACCGGCTTCTGTAGCAAAAACTGAATACGATAGCGCCTGCCGGCTACCATACGATACCGAACCTCCGCGCCAGGGCTTTGATAACCGTACCCAGGCCGAGTGGTGGTGGACAGGGCAGGGCTCCCAGGTCATACCTTATGACTGGTTCCTGCATCTCGAACAGGCAGATTCACGAGACCTGTTCCGTCGCCCTGAGTACATTCAAAGCTTTGGCTACTTTTTTGCGCCGCCAGATTTTCCCGCTGACCTGGCCGCAGAATTTAATCCTGATGGTCTACCTATTGGTTTTGCGCGCAGCGAAGACCCGCACGATGGTAAGTCCTGGTTTGGACCCACGTGCGCCTCGTGTCATAGCAGCCAGGTGCGTTTTGAGGGGCGTAAAGACCCACTGATTGTTGACGGTGGTCCCTCCATGGCAGATTTCTGGGCGTTCAACGTCGCCATTACGCAAGCGCTGGTTGCGACCTACGGGGATGAAGACAAGCTGGCCCGGTTTGCCCAGGAACTGGGTATGACCGAGCGTGCGATGCGTGAGGCCATGGTTGGGATGATTCGCGAACGCCGTGCTTTTAATGAGCGGAACAAGCATGAGCATGCCTATGGCCACGCCCGTGTTGACGCTTTTGGCGTGATTTTTAATCAGGTGGTTGCTGGCGGTATGGGCATGGAAGAGAACGCCCGCGAACCCAACGCGCCGGTCAGCTATCCGTTCCTCTGGAACACCCACCAGGCGAACCGGGTGCAGTGGAATGGTATTGGCGACAATATGCTGCCCTTTGTGGGGCCGATAGCCCGTAACGCGGGTGAAGTGATGGGTGTCTACGGCAAGATTGAAATCGATAAAGAGGCCAAGACTGTCAAGACATCAGCTGTCTATGATGCACTGTTGGTGCTTGAAAACGCCATGAAACAGATTCGCGCACCGCTGTGGCCGGAACATCAGCCAGCAGTTGATCGCGACAAGTGTTTTGAAGGGCAGGTGGTCTACGAGGACAACTGCGAGCACTGTCACGGTTATGTGAGTCACAAGAACCAGATGGTGAGTTTTCGCAATCCAACAACAGATACGCACAACGAGGCTATCCTGATTCCCTACTGGGAGATAGGAACCGATCCGTTAATGGCCGTAAACGCCTTCCGTTATACGAATTCAGGGTCTTTCCAGGGTGATCCGATCGCGGGGCGAGTGGGACCAAAACTCAAAGAATACCAACACAGTTTTGACCTTGTTGGGCATGTGGTTATCCTGTCGCTGCAGCAATACAAATGGAAGCTCATTGGCGAGATGCTGAAGCCATCAAATTTTTCCCAGTTCATCACCCACGCGATCCACCGGGGCCTGATGATCAAGAGTCCGGAAATGGAGTACAAGGCAAGGCCATTGAAGGGCATCTGGGCGACAGCACCTTATCTGCACAATGGTTCGGTACCGAATCTGCGACAGATGCTGTTTCCGGATGAACGTGCCCAGGGGTTCTGCGTTGGCTCGACATTGTTTGACCCGGAGGGTGTGGGCTATGAGCAGATGGATCGTGCCTCGTGCGAGGCTAAAAATTACTCCTGGCTCGATACAACTATTCCCGGTAACGGCAATTTCGGCCATTATAAGACCCACGGAATCTCGACCTCCGAGCGGGAAGCGTTGCTTGAGTTCCTCAAGACGCTGTAGTGGGGGCGGGTCTGGGCCACGAATATGATCGACAAACCTCCAGCTTACAAGGGTGAAGGGAAGTACTCCTTTGCCTGTTACGCACATCGGAATTCAGCAGATGTTGTTGCCGACATCGGTTGGCTGAACCAAAACAACATCAATGTCTGGTACGACGAGGGTATCCAGACTGGTTCTGAATGGTCTGAATACCTTGCTAACAAGATTGCTGATGCAGAGCGTTTTATCTTCTTTGCTTCAGCAGCCTCGGTCGCCTCCAAGCACTGCCGGGGTGAGATCCAGTTTGCTTTTAATCGCAATATTCCGTTTGTTATTGTCTACCTCGAAAAGACGCCGCTGTCTGCCGGATTGGAGTTGGCGCTAGGGTCAACGCAAGCGCTGGTCAAACACGAGCTTTCAGAAGACAGGTATCGTCGCAAGCTCATCGAGTCTTTTGGCGGGACAAGCGAGGCTGTGGCCGCCCCCAGCGCGAGTGAACCGCCTGCGCGACCCTACAAGGACACCATAGCGGTTCTGCCGTTTGTCATGAATGGTGGGGAAGACAACGCCTATTTTGGTGAAGGTATTGCAGAAGAGATCCTGAATCGCCTGGCCCGTGCCAGGGAGTTTCGAGTGGTCGCCAGATCCTCATCGTTTCGATTCAACTCGCGCGAGGAAGACATTTGCGATATCGCCAGAGCCCTGGGGGCAAGTCACGTGGTTGACGGGTCTGTTAGCCAGGCGGGCGGAAAGATCCGTGTCAGTGCGAGCCTCGTTGAGGCGGGTGACGCAAACCAGCTCTGGGGTGAGGCCTACCTGCGCGAATCGGCAGACGTATTTGAGCTGCAGGACGAAATCGCAGAGAACATTGCTGGAGAGTTGCGCGTTCAGCTGGCGCCGACAAAAACGACCAAGCGATCTAACCACACGGCTCTGGCGCATGATGCTTACCTGAAGGGTAGCAACGAACTCTGGAAGGGAACGCGCACGTCACTGTATGAAGCCATGGATCATTTCAGTCGCGCGGTTAATCTTGACCCGGATTTTGCTGATGCCTATGCCCTGCTCGCGTATGCCTACATGCTGAACCTCGCTGATCCACAGGCGGACAGGTTCCTGCATGACAATCTGCGGCTGTTCGAGCAAGCCGCTTTCCGGGCGCTTGAACTTGATCCCGAGTCGGACAAGGCAAACCTGTCAATGGCCATGTACAGGATGTCTGTCCAGCAGTGGGAGATCGCCGAGCGACACTTCATCAAGGCGTTGTCAGTCAATCGGCACGACCCACGCACTTTGGGATACTACGGATATTTTTTAGCGAATACTCGCCGACAACAGAAGGGTGCAAGATACGGGGCACATGCAGTGGTAATTGACCCCTATAACTGCCACGAACTGGCCAGAAGAGCCCAGCTGCTGAGTTATATCGGTGAGTATGAGAGTGCTGTTGAAGTTGCGCAGCGTGCGTTGGCCATAGACCCTGAGTATGCGACGCCACATGTCTGGCTGGCGAGCTGTTTTGGGGTGCTGGGTGACCACGAAGCTGCAATTCACTCCATGACTCGATGGAACCTGGTTGATCTGGTGCTGCGGGAAGATGAAGCCGAGGCGTTTCTTCATGCGCTGAATCAGGAAGGTATTTCTGCCTACCTTAAACACTTCTATGAATGGCTGATCGAGAAGCGCACCATCGGTGCACGTTCGCCCCATCTTTCATGGTTCCTGGCGGTGTATGCCACGCTAAACAACAAACGGGATGATGCATTCAGATACCTGGAAGAGGCCTGGGCACAATCGTTGATAGTGCCGGACTTTCAGTTTTTTGGTTTGCTCCATCGCGATCCTCGCTGGACCAGGCTTCTGGCCAGGACAGGTCTTGGAGACAATGACATCGTGGCGCTTGAGGCGAGTGCCAACAGTTACAGAAAGGAGTTGGGGTTTATTGAGCCGGTTTAGTTTGAATCACCATCAGCGAAAGCATACTAGGACAGAACCTAAAAACAAAAAGAACGAGGGAACGTCATGAATCAGCCGGAAAGTGAGGCAACTGCTAACGAATCGACTCTGAACAGAACCGCGGCGAACAAGGAGGATTCGGCGATAGCGCATGCCGCGGTACTTCAGGCAGAGCG
>CAYGNA010000353.1:0-4692 GCA_964351065.1 uncultured Pseudomonadales bacterium | reverse complement strand
GCCAGTCGTTGCACTGCTGCCCCTAACGTTTGTGGTCGACAGCCTTCGGGCAATTTCAAATGACGGCGCATCTCTGCTGTCCGTGTGGCACGAACTACTTGGCATCTTCGTCTGGATGATTATCAGTTTTGTTGCCGCGTCGCGCCTGTTTGTCTGGAAAGAGGTTGTGCGCACCTGACAACGTCGATAACGGCGCCAGGACTGTTTTGCCGCCCCTCTACTGAACCGGTGGGTGCCTGTTGGCACAGCCGTGCGGACTTCTGGTTAAGGGCTTTTGGTTAACCGGCTACTTGATAACAGTCTTGAAACCGCGTGGTTTGCAGGTCAATACGGAACAATTGACTTCATTCAAGACGCGCTCAGCCGTGTTGCCAATGAGCAGCCCTGGAATGCCTGATCGCGACAGGGTCCCCATCACCAGCAAATCGACATCGTATCGAGAGACCAGGTTGGTAATGGCAGCGTCCGGTTTGCCCCGAATGATGTGCTCATTGATTTCTCGCTCGCCAAGCTTGTCAACCAGACGGGCAAACCGGTGATGAATTTGCCCCTTGTAGCGTGCAACCATCGACGCATAGGCATCCGCTTCGAGCTTTTTGCGAACCTCGGGATTGACAGGTGGTTCCCAGGCGGTGACCACGTGAAGTTGCGCACTCTCACGCCGCGCAACACCGGCAGAGATATCAATCACCTGAGCACTAACATCAAGCGTCGCTTTGGCATCACTGGTCAGGTCCACGGCTGCCAGGATGTTGGAGATCTTTCGTCTTGAAGGTTTGATCAGCCAGACCGGTGCCGGGCATTGGCGCATCAGGCGCAGGTCAACATTGCCAAAAATGGCGCTGGACAGGAGAGACCCCTTGTTCACTGACTTGATGAGCAGGTCATAACCCTCGCGAACAACAAGCCTGATGACCTCAATGAAATCCTTTTCGCCATCAATAACCAGCGACTTTGCCCTGACAGCACTCGCCTTGGGTGTTGTTTCCTTGATCAGCCCGTTAATCACTTCAAGGCGTTCCTTGATGAGTGCGCTCTGCAGGGCCTTGATGGATTCGTCGAGAGAATGATCGTTGGTACCAACATGCGCGACCACGTCGACGACAGTAATGGACGCGTTGTTATGATCGGCGAGTTCCATTGCACGAGTCAGCGCATGCTTTTCACCGCGGGCCCCATCTGCAAAAAAGAGAATTTTCTTGAATCGGTCCATTACCGGTTACCCTCTACAATTGATTGCTTGCCCTTGATTGTGTGCTTGTGCCAGTCGAATGGGCCCTCGGCATGTGTAAATCAGGTCACTTGTACTCTTTCAGTACATTCTCGAAACTCTGGAAAATGGCAGCAGAGGCCGCGCCGGTATGCATGTAATCACCCGGCCCAACGTCATGCAGGCGCTGAACGTGGCCTGACCACAACAGTTTTCCTGAACTGGCCAGACGCACCTCAATGACAATACGCGCAATAAATCGCATGGCATCACCCGACGCGATTCTTTCCTCGAAATCATCACGGGCCTCATCTCTGTTCAGGTTGCTTTGCTCGTAGCGTAATTCGACATCAAGCTCGCCCCCGCTTTCCATCGGCTGGTAGCCGAGGTTCGCAAACGCGACACTGAAGTTGCTGACCATCAGCGGGCCAAGAAATGCCGGGACGTTGACGGCATGAACACTGAATGTACGCGATGAGCTATCTGCGCAGCAACTTGTGACGGCAGTATCAATGCGTGAATTATTGGTAGCGCAGGCGGACAGCAGCATTGCCGCGAGTAAAAGTGAGAGAACATTACGCACGGGGTTGGCCTCAATTGTCCATAGAAATGGCATTGTACAAAATAATGTCCTGTGGGGCTTGATCGACATCAACTCTCAATGCAGATGCGATGCTGCCCTGCAATAAAGCGTCTGGCAATCAGAAACCGTAGTTCAAACCGACCATAAACCCAAAGGTGCGAGCGTCAGCCAGCGCAAACTTGTCGGTTACAAGCCTGGCGAAAACAAAACGATTGCGGTAGGCAATCGAGATAGCCTTGCCGCCAATGTCGTACTCGAGTTGCAGCGTATCATCAAAACCTACACCAATTCGCGGGAAGTCCTGTGTTTCAGTGCGGTAGTAACCGCCGATCACCGACAGGTTGGGTGTCCAGCCCAGCACATTGATTTCCCTGCCAAGCGAATAGGCAACATCAAGATCCGCGCGCCATGGCAGTTCCTGTTCAAAATCTGCGTTGAATATATCCACAAACACGTGGCGGTCAACGATGTCATTGGGTCGCACTATCTCGCCGTTGACAAAGTCCTGTGCCACCGCGATGGTGTCGAGCAGGGCCGGGTTCAGGTCAAACGTGGCTTTTGTCTGTGGTGCATTGGCCCATTCAAACTTGTTAACTATGTCGTAGAGCACAAGGCCGAGCCTTAGCTGGTCGTTTACCTGCCAGTCAAACGATACATCAAAGGCATAACCAGTACCCGTAGGCGCGGAAAAGTCCACGCCAGTGATCACTGGATTGGGGTTGCCGGTGATATGCGGCTTGCGGTAGGTTGGTTCATTGAACTTGGGCTTGTCATACGCGTAGTCGATCAGGATATTGGCGTTCACATCCGCGACCAGCGGACCCAGGGGGGAGAGATCACGATTACCCTGGTCAACGGTGGCAATGACCGCGTCAATATCCGCCTGCAATTGATCATTAATTGGTTCAAGGTCACCAAAAGCCACCGCGCGCCCTGACTGAAGCTGGGTGAGTTCGTTGTAATAGCTACCCGCGATGTCGATACGAAGCTGCGGCATCACCTGTAGTGAGTAGCCGACTTTGAATCCCTTTGCTTCCAGACGCTCCACGTCCAGCAACAGGCTGTATTCCCTGTCCTCCGAGATTGTGATGTTGTTCTTGTTGCTGTGATGGATGATCGCCGTGTCTTGCGTAAACTCGGTGATGTAGTCAAATCGGTGCACGTAACCGATTGAAAACTCTCCCCAGCGCACGCCCATCTCAATCCGGTTCTGCGTAAATGCGGTGTCTCCGGCAACCAGCGGCTCATCGAAATCCTTGGCAAAGCGCTCGATTGAAACCGGTTCGCTATACGCGAACAGGTCAATGTCTGAATAAATTTTGAATTGCCTTTGTTGGGCTTCCTTAACAGGAGCCTCGTCTCCGAACACTGGTGTTGTTAAAGACAGGAGAACGGGAAAGAGTAACTTCCGCATAACAATAGGGCTCTGCATAGGTGGGTTGTCAGGGTAAAGGTGTAAACAGTGGCAGATGGTACCCGTAATGCCGGCCGGCGGAAAGACCCAAGTGTTTGATAGTGTTTAAAAAAATCTAATGTTATCATGCGTCTACGTGTCAAATTTGTAGTAAACACTAAGAGAATACGGATAGAGCAGAGTCTCCGTCTCTGGATATTCGCCAATTACAAAGGGCTCAGACCTATGGACATCGCAATATTCACATCGGGTGGTCTGGATTACCTTGTCAGGTGGTTGCATTACCTGGCGGGCGTGACATGGGTGGGTATGCTTTTTTACTTCAATTTTGTTCAGGCTGAATACTTTAAGGAGGCTGAGCCGGAACATCGTGCTGGCGCTATCCTGAAACTCGTACCCAGGGCGCTCTGGTGGTTTCGCTGGGGCGCCATGTTCACGTTCCTTACGGGTGTTGCCCTGCTGGGCTACCGCCACCAGTTCCTTACCTATGATATTTCGGTGGGTGCCACGCTGGGTACGCTCATGTTCCTTAATGTCTGGTTGATTATCTGGCCCAACCAGCAAATTGTCATTGCCTCGGCAAACCAGGTTGCGGCAGGGGGTGAGGCATTGCCGGAGGCAGTTGTTGCGGGGCAGAAGGCGTCACTGGCGTCGCGCACCAATACACTCTTTGCCCTGCCCATGCTCTTTTTTATGGGGTCATCCGCTCATATGCCGAGTGGCATGATGATGAATGCCAGTCTCCTGTCACTTGGCATTATTTTCGGCATCATTGCGCTGCTGGAGGTCAACGCCATTGTTGGCAAGCAGGGGCCGATGGCCAGCATTGTTGGTGTGATTCACTTGGGGCTGGCCCTGACAATTGTCCTTTATGGGGTTATGGCGCTGCTGTAGACTCGCCGGGTTTACAGGGGGCCCGAATGGAAACCCCGTTTTATTGTGTTGAGTTGGTGAGTAAATGAACGACAAGACCGACCATAGTCTGATTCCTGCTATCAAACCGGCGCAGGATGAAGTGGCTTCGTATAGGCGCAGCGGCCGCTCTGAGGCACCGCGCCAGAGTAACTTTAATGGTGTGCTGGTGTTTGCCCTTGTGCTGATGGCGATCATGATGGGTGTTGGCGGGTTTGCGCTCTGGGAAGTGCAACAACGGCTGGAACTCTCTAACCAGCTACTCGACAAATCGCAGCAAAACATGCGTGACCTCGAGGATCGTCTCTCGGCAACCGGGGATACTGCCTCACAACGTTTTCAGTCCATGGAAACCCAGATTCAGACTAACCTGTCTGAAATAGACAAACTGTGGGGGGTCTCTTACCGCACCAATCGGCCCAACATCCAAAAGAATACCGAGGCCATCGCTGCGGCAAGGTCCCAACTTGACCGGGATCTGAAACAACTCTCCACGCGCATGACGACAGTCACCAACGCCTTCAACAAGTTCTCGCAGGAAATGGCCGAGCTTCGCCAGGGGCTACTTACCGA
>CAYGNA010000352.1:0-4695 GCA_964351065.1 uncultured Pseudomonadales bacterium | reverse complement strand
GATCTGACCAGGTCTTGAAATCGGCCCGGCGCGCGGGATCTATGCCAAGCAGTTCTGCAATGACAATTGTCGGCACCGGCCCGGCAAACTGTTCAATCAGGTTAAATTCCGGTTCAGTGATTTCGTCCAGCACACCAGCAACAACCATTTTGACGCGATCACGCCATCGTTCCACGGCGGTCGGTGTAAATGAACTGCTGACCAGAGAGCGCAGTCGGCGGTGGTCAGGTTCATCCATGAGCAGCATGGAAGGTTCGTCATCACCCAGATTGCCAAGAAACTCTCTCGTGAATGTCCCCGGGTTTGCCTTGCGCGGGTCGCTCCAGAATTCGCTGTCGCGCAGGATTTCCTTGACGTCATCATGACGGGTGTAAATATATCGCTTGAGCGCCCGGTCGTGATGCACGGCGGTCTGCGCCTGAATCAGTTTGAGCACCGCGTAGGGATCGTTGCGAAACGTCTCTGCCAACGGCGTCAGTTCAATGCCTTCCGGCAGCGGTTGTGATGGTGATTTGGTTTCATCGGCCATGAGCGTTGATCCCTTGACAAAGATTCTCATGATTCTCGCCTATTCTGTTCAACCTCGCTATGGCAAAGTCTGGCCATGAATCGACAATATTCCCAATTGTTGGCCGGGCGTGGCGCGCTCGGGCTAGTCCTCGGGCTATACGTGTGTACCTGGACACTGTCGCATGTGATCTCGGATGCTAACCTCGACCCATACGGCGATATGCTGGAAAACTACGCCTGGAGCCAGACGTTTACCTGGGGTACAGGCAAACATCCGCCGCTGATTGCCTGGATAACGGGTCTCTGGTTTGCGTTGTTTCCACACGCTGATGCCGCTTACCATTTGCTTGCCTATCTGAACGGGGCGCTGGGATTGCTGGGTGTCTACTCGCTGACCCGTGCGCTTGGTTACCCGCGCCTGGCTTTGCCCTCAGTGCTGCTGCTCAGCCTGGCGCTGCCGTACAGTACGCTGACAATAAAATTTAATGCCAATACGGTGCTCCTTGCCCTCTGGCCGTGGGTCGTGTGGGCCTGGATTGCAGGTATGCAGGCAGTAGGCGGGCGGCGGTTCGGCCTCTGCCTGCTGCTGGGAGTACTATCTGCTCTCGCGCTGCTGGCCAAGTACTATACGGGTGTGCTGCTGGTTGGCCTGGCCTTGTCTGCACTCGCCACACAGCAGGGACGCAATTGGTTGTGGTCGTCTCAACCCCTGATTGCGTTGGCTGCCGGTCTTGTTGTGCTGGCGCCGCACCTGACCTGGCTTCTCGAAAACAATTTTGCAACCTTTGATTACGTGCTGGCGCAGCAGGGCACTGGTGTGAATTGGACCCAGGTCATGAAGTTTGCCGCCTCGCCGTTTTCATACTGGCTCCTGCCCTGGTTGGTTGCAACCTGGATCACGACGACGGGACAGGGCGTGGTTGCACGGTTCAAACAGTGGCCAGTTCATATGGTGCTCAGCTGGAATCCGCACAATGACCTGCTGACGTGGCTGGCCCTGGCGCCCTGGTTGATTACCGTGCTGATCGGCATGACGGGTTTTGTCGAACTTTCCATGCCCTGGGCGATTCCGATAGGTTTTCTCTTTTTACCGTTCTGGCTGCGCAACCTGCCGCATACGAGTCTTGAGGTGCGGGCGGCACGCGCCTTCTGCATCTGGCTTGGCCTGGTACTGGTTTTGTCACCCATCTATGCCTGGCAGCAGTCGACCGCTGGCAATGAAAACTTCTACCGGCCGCGCAGCGAGGCTGCTGCGGAATTACTCGCGCGCTGGACAGCGGAATATCCGGATCTTGTGCTCGGTTGGGTCGGCGGTGACTGGCCCGAAAACGGGCTTGTGGCGTTTTATGGCGACGCATCCGTCCGGACGGTAAGGGGGCTCCCTGACCGGTACCCCGCAACGCTCATCCCGCACGCTGATTGGAAATCGCAGGCTGGTGTGCTGCTTTGTCCACTTGGACAGCCCGACCGGCCCCGTTCAGGGAATTGTGTTGCCGATATTGAAGACTGGTTTGCCAGTCAGGGTGTGATTCCACCGGTCATAGAATTTACTGTTAACAAGAAAAGCTTCCGCCACCCGCTCGAGCGACCCTTTCGTTACAGGTCATACGTATTCCTGCCTGCTGTTGTATGCTGGAGCGCAGAGTACCCATTGGATACTTTAACTGAGCGAACACACGATATCTGACCCCCGCACGCTGAACCTTGACCCTTACAGTGTTCCTCTTGCGGAAATGAACGTGGCCCAACCGGCATTGTTCGAACACGACGCACATTGGGCCTGGTTCGAGCGATTGCGTAAGGAAGATCCAGTGCACTTTTGTGCTGAGAGTCCGTTTGGACCTTACTGGTCACTGACCAAATACAAAGAGATTTTTGAGGTTGATACCAATCACGATGCCTTTTCGTCAGCTCGTGGCATCACGATTGGTGGTGGCAGCGGTGGTCCGGCCCAGGAACCCAGGACTGAAGAGGAAAAAGCGCGCCAGCAACAATGGCAGGGCTTTTCGATGTTCATCGCAACGGACCCGCCCAAACATGACGTTCAACGGGCCACGGTCACGCCAATTGTCGCACCGCCCAGCCTGGCTGAGATGGAAAGTACTATCCGCGAGCGAGCTGCCAGTATCCTGGATTCTCTGCCCAGAGGCGAGACGTTCAACTGGGTAGACCTGGTTTCTGTTGAGTTGACCACCCAGATGCTGGCAACACTCTTCGATTTTCCTTTTGAAGACAGGCGGAAGCTGACACGCTGGTCGGACATCGCAACCTCTGGGCCGGCAAGTGGTGAAACACCGGAACAGCGGCGAGCTGAGCTGATCGAATGTCTTACTTATTTCACGGGCCTGTTTGAGGAGAGAGCCAAACTGCCACCGAAGAATGACCTGATCTCCATGCTGGCGCACGGTGAAGCAACCAGGGACATGCAGCCTTTCGAGTTACTTGGCAACCTGTTACTGCTGATCGTTGGTGGCAATGACACTACCCGTAATTCGATTTCAGGTGGTGTGCTGTTCATGAACCAGAATCCGGCGGAATACGACAAGCTGCGAGCCAACCATGGCCTCATTCCCAATATGGTTTCCGAAATTATTCGCTACCAGACGCCGCTCGCGCATATGCGCCGTACCGCGACACGTGATGTTGAGGTTGGCGGTAAGCTGATAAAAGAAGGCGATAAAGTTGTCATGTGGTACATCTCGGGTAATCGAGACGAAGATCATGTTAAGAATGCTGACCGGTTCCTGATTGACCGGGAGCGGGCTCGCCAGCATCTTTCTTTTGGGTTTGGTATTCATCGATGTATGGGCAACCGGCTTGCTGAAATGCAGCTTCGGGTGCTTTGGGAAGAAATCATGAAGCGTTTTCGTATGGTGGAGGTTGTCGGGGACCCGCTCAGGACCTATTCGACCTTCGTTCACGGGTATCGTGAACTGCCGGTGCGGGTTCACGAACTCTGAATGTCCGGCGTACCAGCGGGTAGACAGGCGCTCGGCAAGTTCTCGCAGAGTGCTGATACGTGCGGGGCTGCTCGGTTGTGTGCTCAGGTGAGGTAGTGCAGCACCTTCGGATCTGGCGCTCTTTTGTTCGTGCAGTGCGGCGGCGCCAAATGCATCGTCGCCTGCCTCTATCGCGCAAATGACCCCCATGTAATCGGTATCACACTCCACGTCACGGCCAAATTTGTTACCGAGGCCGTCCACACATTGGGTAATCTCGCGCTCAATTCCGCTATACTTTTGCGATGGCAACTTTATTCGAGCATATCAGCCAATTGCTTGCTGAGGGCATTGACCCTGCAACGCGAGAGGAAGACATCTGGACAACTTATGGGCAGGAGGTTGCCGTGATGGTTGTTGATTCCACCGGTTTCTCCCGGGTATCAGCGGCCCACGGTATCCTGCATTTTCTCTCGCGTCTGGCCTCGATGCGTGAAACAGTCAGACCGGTACTGGAACGACATGGTCACATCATTGCGCGTTTTGAGGCGGACAACGTGTTTGCCGCTTTTGATTCGCCGGACACAGCTATAAGAGCAGCCATGGACATACACCACGCCGTAGAATTCTCGGGGCTCATGTTGACGGATACGGAGCCTTTCAGACTCTGTATTGGCATCGGCTTTGGTCGCATGCTCTATGCAGAGTCCATGGAGGGTTATTTTGGTAAAGAGATGAACCTTGCCTCGAAACTGGGTGAGGACACTGCCAACGGTGGCGAAATTTTGCTGACCGAATCAACCTATAACAACGCGTCACAGGAACTGGTAGCAGGCTTTGAACGCCGCTCTACCCTGGTTTCGGGGTTGTCCTTCGACTACTACCATGCCAGTCACCCGGTTCGGGTCAAGTGAGACTTTTTGGTAAAGTCTTGCACTTCAAGTGACTTGCACTTCGGTGAAGAATACCCACGGGGGAATCTGAATGTTGAAATTGTTAGCTTTGCCGTTACTCCTGCTGGCACTCGATGTGGGCGCAGATTTTGCTGCAGAGCGCCAGGCCCTTGAAACAGCGATTAGCGAGAATCGACGCGACGTCCCAGCGCTGCTTGAATTGGCACGTCTTTGCCTCTCCAGTGGCGACCTGGCAGCAGGTGAAGTAGCCGTAAAAGATGGCCTTCGGTATGCCCGCGACAATGGTCCCCGGCGAGAGTTTTATGCGACGGGGTGTGGGCTCGGCGGGGCGG
>CAYGNA010000351.1:0-4712 GCA_964351065.1 uncultured Pseudomonadales bacterium | reverse complement strand
ATGTTAACAGCGTGGGGGGAGGGGTCAATCTTACTCGTGAACTTACGCGAACTTAACTGCGAACTTACGCGCGAAGCAGTTCGGGTACAGATTCAGCTGCTGGCGCATCGCGTTTTGCTACCGCAACAGGTGGCATTGGTGCCTGGATCAGTGCCCTCGCAACCAGATCCGGCAGTCCGAGCATTCGAAGTACGTATCGGGTTGTATCATCAATCGCGCGGCGTTCCAGGCGGGTCGCCTTGATTTCGCCATAGGCGTGCCGAACCATACCCAGGATCAGACTGGCTGCGAAGGTTGGGTCCTCTACCTTGAATCTGCCCGCGGTTACGCCCCGGCGAACATCTGCAAGGCACTGGTCAAACTCCTGGGTCAGCGTTGTACGTTCACCTGTCAAACCCGCATTGCGAACAAAACCATTCCAGTCTTCATCATCCAGTGCCTGCTGCAAACAATACTTGAGTGTGATTGCAATAAGCATTGCGGGGTCTTTTACCGGCCGCCGGACTTCATCGAGAGACGCGTTAAAAGTGCTGCGCATATCTTCCAGGACAGCTTCAAAAATGGCGTCCTTGGACTCAAAATAGTTGTAAAAAGTACCGAGGCCCACATCCGCCCGCCGGGTGATATCCTGAATCGCAACAGGTTCGTTCCCACGTTCAAAAACGAGAAGGCGGGTAGCATCCAGCATACCACGACGTGTCTTTTCACGTTTTCGGGCAAGGCGTGTTGTTGAGCTCATATTAGTGACCGTTCCGTGGTAGGTTCATGCTGCCAGATGCGCGTAGTTCATCTGGGTAAGCCTAGCAGCCAGAGCTTATTCAAAACTGAATTAAAACTGAAGATATTCAGAACTGCGATGGAGTTAACATAATGGTACCGGGTTGTAACGATTTGGCTGAACCTTTGGGAGGAGAAGAACAACATGGATTTTGAACTGACAAGCCAGCAGGAGTCGATCAGGGATGCTGTTGCCCGCATCTGTGCAGGTTTTGATGATGCCTACTGGCTGGCGCGCGACAATGATGGCGAGTTTCCCGAGGCTTTTGTTAAGGCCATCACAGATGGTGGGTGGCTCGGTATTGCCATGCCGGAAGCACATGGCGGGTCAGGTCTCGGCATTACCGAAACGGCTGTTCTCGCTCACACGATTGCCAGGTCCGGCGCCGGGATGAGTGGCGCATCAGCGGTTCATCTCAACCTGTTTGGCCCTAATCCAATTGTTGTGTTTGGCACCGAGGATCAGAAAGCAAGATTCCTGCCGCCACTGATACAGGGTAAAGATCGGGCCTGTTTTGGTGTCACCGAACCTGATGCGGGGCTCAATACAACAAGACTGCGCACCCGGGCTGTGCGCGATGGTGATCATTATGTGGTAACGGGCAGAAAACTTTGGACGTCAACCGCGCAAACGGCCAACAAGATACTCCTTATTGCCCGCACCCGCGATTTGGAGGACTGTGCAAAACCCACTGACGGCCTTACGCTGTTTTATACCGACCTGGATCGGTCTGCGATAGAAGTCCGGGAAATTGCAAAAATGGGTCGCAAGGCGGTTGATTCCAATGCGCTTTTTATTGACGGACTGAAAGTTCCCGTAACTGATCGTATTGGCGAAGAAGGACAGGGATGGAAGTGCCTGTTGCACGGCCTGAATCCAGAGCGGATATTGATCGCAGCAGAAGCTGTAGGCCTTGGTCAAGCGGCCCTGGAGCGCGCCAGTCGCTACGCGCGTGAACGTGTGGTGTTTGACCGTACCATTGGCAAGAACCAGGCCATACAACACCCATTGGCGGTTAACTGGATGGAACTGGAAGCAGCAAACCTGATGGTCTTTAAGGCCGCAGCACTTTATGACGCGGGTAAACCCTGTGGTGCAGAAGCGAATGCAGCGAAGTTCCTTGCGGCTGAAGCCGGTTTCAAAGCCTGCCAGCAGGCCGTCCGTACTCACGGCGGCATGGGGTATGCCAAGGAATATCAGGTGGAGCGTTACCTGCGGGAAATTATGATTCCGGTCATTGCTCCGGTCAGCCAGGAGCTGATTCAATCATTCATAGCCGAGCAGGTATTGGGGCAGGAGAAGAGTTACTAACAAAACACTCGTAGTTTAAGGGAAGTTATGGTGCACGAGGGAGTCCATATTGCGGAATTGGTAACAGGTATCGTTATCCTGATGCTGGTTGCTGCGGCGACCACGGTCGCCAGTAAACGCGTCAACCGTCTTCCCCTGACTATTGCGCTGGTGTTTGTCGGTATTGGCATCGCGGCACTCGCAAAACATTTGCCATTCCTTCAGCCTGTCTCGAATTTTCATCTCACGGCTGAAGTGGTTCTGTTCGTTTTTATCCCCACATTGATTTTCGAGTCTGCGTTTAATCTCAATGCCCGTCAGGTTGCGCGAAACATCTGGCCCATCCTGACACTGGCTGTACCTGGCCTGCTGCTGTCCACAGCCATCATTGGTCTGGTGATGATCCTGCTGACCGACTTTGACCTGATGGTAGCGCTGCTGCTGGGGGCGATCCTTAGCGCAACCGACCCGGTTGCTGTAATTGCCATCTTCAAACAGCTTGGTGTACCGGAGCGACTGACGATCCTGGTTGAGGGTGAGAGCCTGTTTAATGATGCGACCTCTCTGGTGCTTGCCACGCTGCTGCTTGGCATTCTTGTTGCCGGGGAATTTTCCGCGACAACTGTCGCGGAGGGGCTTGTTGAGTTTTTCGTTGTGTTTGTAGGTGGTGTGCTGGTCGGCTGGTCCCTGGCGCTGCTGACTGGACTGCTACTGGGCAATATCGAGTCAGATCCAGATATTGAAATTACGCTGACAACTATTCTCGCGTACTTTTCGTTCATTATTGCGGAACACGTATTTCACGTCAGCGGCATTATGGCCGTGGTAGCGGCTGGCCTGACGATTGGCTCCTGGGGCAAGTCAAAAATCAGCCCATCCACAGAAGAGTTCATGGTTCATTTCTGGGAGTACCTGTCATACCTCGCCAACGCCCTGATCTTTTTGATGGTTGGTATGCAGATTGATCTCGTTGTACTGGTGGATTCAATTGGGCTGATTGCCTGTGTGGTGGTCGCCATGCTGGTATCGCGCCTGGTTGTTGTTTTTGGCCTGGTCCCAATTGTCGGCAAGGTGCCCGGCTCTGACCCGATTGGAATGCCGTTTCAGCAGGTGATGTTCTGGGGTGGACTGCGCGGTGCCATTGCGCTGGCGATTGTGCTGTCATTGCCGGAGTTTGAATACAAACAGACATTGATTGCTGTGGTGATGGGGGCTGTGCTTTTCACCCTTGTGGCACAGGGTCTGACAATAGAGCTGCTCGTCAAGTGGCTTGGGCTCGACAAGCCGAGTGTGCCTGACAGTCTTGCTCAACTGGAAGGCGATCGTAACGCCCGTCATGAGGGGATGGCTCGCCTCAGCAACCTGGTGAGTGGTGGCATCTTCTCACAGCGCGTATCAGACAACTTGCGCGAGAAATGTGAACGCGAAATCGCGGCCCTTGAAGTTGAGCTGCAGCAGTTGCACAAGGCGATGACAGCACAGGAAGAAAAAGACATTCTCCTGCTGCGCTGCCTGGTTCAGGAAAAGGCGAGATATCACGAGCTGTTTGGCAGAGGGCTTATTAATGAGTGGGCTTTTCGGGAGCTCGATCACACCATTGACGTTCAGTTGGACGATGTTAGACACCGGGGTTTGCCGCCCACGCACAAGTTCGGCACGCCGCCAGGAAAAATGCTCGACGTCTTTATTGTCAGGTTTCTGGATCATGTCCCTGGCTTTGCGGACCTTGTCGAAGAGCGACGGACGCAGCGGATCATCCGCGATTATGATATTAGTTGGGGTCGATTTCGTGGTGTCAACACGGTTTTGAACAACCTGACTGAGTTTGCCAGGGAGGGCGACGTCAAGGCGGACGTTATCGCTGAAGTGCGCGCTATCTACCAGCACATCCTGGATGAAATGAAGGCACAGTTGGACGAGGTCGCGGAACTTTACCCCGAGTTCGTGGAAACGATGCAGGGCCAACTGGCTCAACGTCTCCTGCTGGTAGCTGAGCATGAATCTGTCGAACAGGCTGCCGGGATGGGCATGATCCAGGAGGGGATTGCCAATAAAATACTGCGGGAACAGAGTGAGCGCATTCGTCAGCTCAAACGGGATGACCTTACCGCGAGTCTCGAAATAGAAGTTACGGAGCTACTAAGAAAGGTACCGGTATTTGAAGGTATCAAGGCTGCCGAGTTCAACGATATTGCAAGTTTTCTCAAGCCACGCAGTGTACCGCGCAAGACACACATCATTGATCAGGGTGCGGCAGGCAACTCAATGTTTCTGATCGCGCGCGGTGTTGCCAACGTGTTCATTACGACGGAAGGTGAGCGAGAGCAGGTGCAGACGCTATATGCCGGCGACTTTTTTGGCGAGGCAGCCATGCTCCACGGTACAGCTCGCAACGCAACCATTGTAGCTGTCACACCGTGTTCACTCTACGAACTGAGCAGTACTGACCTGAACAGGATCTGTGAGCGACATCCAGCTATTCGCGATGCCGTTATGAAAGTGGATGTCCAGCGCCTGAAAAGCAACACGACCCGCCACACGCCGAAAGGACAATCCTGACAATTTTGTTCCGCACATCGCGCAGTCCAGAACTTGTCCATGAATGCGTCCAGGTTACGATCTCAATCCAGTAGCTCACCGGACA
>CAYGNA010000350.1:0-4743 GCA_964351065.1 uncultured Pseudomonadales bacterium | reverse complement strand
CGCGGCGCGCCGCGCAGTCTGGCTCAAACGGGCAGGCGATACATTTGGGCGAAGAGCGTGTGCAGAGTGTTGCACCGAGATCCATGATAGCCTGGGTGTAATCCGCCACTCGCGCAACGGGCGTCAGCGTTTCAGCTAGTGTCCACATCTCCCTGGCAACAGCGGTTTCCCCCGGCCAGCCATCAATACCAAAACATCGTGAAAGCACGCGTTTTACGTTGCCATCCAGAATGGGGGCTCGGCCGCCGCAGGCGATCGAAAGGATAGCGCCTGCCGTTGAGCGGCCAATGCCCGGTAGTTCAATCAGATCTTCAACATTGGTTGGGAAACTACCCTGGCGGGTGTCAGCAATTATTTTTACGGTTTTGTGCAGATTGCGGGCACGGGCGTAGTAGCCGAGTCCGGTCCAGTGGTGGAGCACATCGTCTTCAGTGGCAGCGGCGAGTTTCTCAATTGTGGGGAAACTTGCCATGAAACGTTCAAAGTATGGGATGACCGTGGTGACCTGGGTCTGCTGTAGCATGATCTCGGAAACCCATACCCGATAGGGAGAAATATCCGTCTGCCAGGGTAGGTGCTTGCGGCCGAACTGGTCGAACCAGGCGAGTAGGCGCTGGCTGAAGGTCTGTGTAGCGGGTGGTTTGGTGGTTGTTGTCATTGGTTAGGTTTTAGAGTGAGATTTCTCCGCTTCGCGGCTACGCCGCTTCGGTCGAAACGACGGCTGCTCCGGTCGCAACGACGGTCGCCCCGTCATCTCGACCGAAAGCCCGAAGGGCTGCAGTGGAGAGATCTCGCCTTAAACGCCGGTCACGCGTCGTCTCGACCAAAAGTCCGCAGAGCTCGGAATGGAGAGCTGCACCTAGTTAAACAACCCCTTGAGCAACTTGCCGGCCTTTTCTTTAACAGCATCCGTTGCCTTGCGCTTGACCTCTTGTTTGGCCACATCAGTTATCAGGTCGGTGATGGCGCCGCGATTTGGCAGGCAAAGGTCAACCGGGCTGGCATCCATGGCACCGGCGCACTTCAGCGGCCAGCTAATGCGGGCGAGACCCGGCGCAACAGAGAAGGCGCCGTCCGACTCGGTAAGCTGTATGCGGATGTCGTATGCGAGCGAGTTGTTGAAATAGTCGATGCCACCGGTGCCGTCTACCTTGAGGTTCTCGAGTGAAAAGTTGAACTGCTGATTGGCAGCAATGCCCCCGATCAATCGGTGTTGTCCGTTCAGGTTTTCGAAAGGCATCTTGTCAGGCCAGTCACCAATGCCAGATTTTTCGCTGCGCAGTGAGTCAACGATACCGGCCACACTCTTGATTGGCGTTACATCCAGTGTCCCTTTTGCAATATTGAACGTGGTCAGTCCGTCCAGTGTGCCCAGCACGTCGCTCAGCATGTTGCCGGTAAAGGTGGTGTTGGACTCAAGCTCAACCTTGCCGGTAATCCACTCGAACTCCGTCAGTTTGGTAATGTCTACGCCGGTAATGCGGGCACGTGTGATGCCCGCCCCGGCGGCGGCACTGGTGCCGTTGAATTCAATATTGAAGGTACCGTCATAGCCGGCCATGGTCATGTCGACCTTCAGCTGATCGCGCTGATTCTGGAGGCTGAACACGAAGTCGGAAAAGGTGTAGGTATCGTAGGTGATGGTACCTATTTTTGCCTTGCCGTTAACTGAAATGGAACGCAGTGTTTCAAGCGGCAATACTTCAACATCCTCGGCTGGCGTAGTTGGAGTCTCTGTGGATTCCAATTGGGCACCGGTGTCGCCCATGTAGTCGTCAATCCGCAGGTTGTCTATTGTGAGGTCAAACGTAATGGCGGTCTTGTCCGCCAGGTCTGCCCCAAGACTGCCTTGCAGGTTGATATTGTCCAGGCTGCCGTAGAGTTTGGTTTCGAGCTTGCTCTGGGTAGTGTTATAGCTGCCGTCCAGGGTCAGATCCATCACAAGTTTCTGGAACTCGGGGACAACCACCTGCTGCCTGAGCTTGAGACCCTTGAAGCTGATGGCCTCAAAGCCGCGATCGAAAATCAGGTCGCCACTGCCGGCAAGGTCCGCGGTCATGCCACCCAGGTTGTCGACGACATTGACCTCAAACTGTGTGGATGTGGGCTGGTTGTAAACCACGGCCCCGGTGCCAAGTATCGGCATGGTCACCGTGTAGTCGCTGGGGCCGGTCTCATCTATGTAGGTAATTTTGGTATCGGTGATGTTAATAGCCTGTATATTGAGCCCGATCGATTCGCCGCTGCCAGAGCTGTCTGCTGCTTCTACCTTGCCGCTTTCTGCGGCTGGCACGGCTGACTCCCAGTTGCCGCGTCCCATCTTGTCGACCCTGGCATTAATGGTGAAGCCGTCCACGTTAATCCCGTTGATGGCCAGTTCGCCGCCGCCGAACAGCAGGGGCAAAAGGTCCATGTCGATGGAAGCCTCATTCATCGTGGCGAGTGGCGTATCGCTACCGATTGGCGTAACGGCAACGTCGGTAATACGCAGCGCAATGGGTGGGAAGTAGCGCCAGCTCATTTCGCCTTTAATATCCAGTTCAAACCCGGTTTCAGCTGTAAAAGTCTCGTTCAGCTGATCACGATAGTAGTCGGGGTTCGATACCAGAAACACAATTGCGCCCAAGAGCAGCACAGGGATAAGGACAATAACCAGGATAATGGTGGTAGTACGGGACATAACAGATTCCTATTTTGCGAGCGCAAGGTTGCGGCGCGCGTAATCACAGAGCACATGGACAATACCGCGCGTGACTTCCTTGTTGCCTGCCATCAGGTCATAGAGTGACTCTCCCTCCAGGCGCAGCAGTGTGCACGGTTCAACGGCTTCAACCGAGGCGACACGGGGCTCGGGATCGAGTGCGGCGAGTTCACCAAAGGCGGCGCGGCTGCCGAAAATGGCAAGTTCCTTGTCACCTTCAAACACCCGTACTTTGCCGTTGGCCACGATATACATGGAGGTTCCCAGGTCACCCTGGCTGACAATCAGTTCGCCGGCGTCGTACTCGACTGATTCAACGATAGTTGCCAGGTCCACCAGTTGCGCCTCGGGAACCGAGGAAAAAACGGGGACGGACTTGAGAATCAGTACCTTCTCAATAGTCAGAAGCATGGGCAAGCATCAACATAAACCAGCAGCCATTATGCCAGCTTGCGGTCAATGTCGATATGTTGAACTCAGTTTAGGAGAAAACGCGGATCAGGTGGGCTTTGCCAGGTTGGCGAGAAGCTCTGCAACGATCTCGCGAACACCTTCGTTCTCGTCGGCTGCCCGTTTCATCAGGCTGCGGCGCAGGTCAGGCGGATCTAGCTGGGCCAGCGCCCAACTGGCGGTTTCGCGGATGATAGGTTCCTGGTTGTCGATGGCACTTTCGACGATTTCCAGATGGTCCATTTCCTGATCCTTCCCGATCAGGTACAAAAGGCTGGCGCGAGTCCAGAAGAAGCAATCATTGAAGTGCTCTTCTACCAGCAACTTGAAGCGATTTGCTGGCGAGTGAGATTCCTGCGGGTAGCGGGCATTGAGTAGTGCCAGTCGTTCTGCGACCGACAAGTCGTCCAGAATGGGGATCACCACCTGCTTGATGTCGTTGGTCAGCAGATTGTCAAGCACCTCCAGCGCGAACACGCGTAACTCAGATACCTTTGAGTCGATATTCGCGCGTGTGTCCAGCATCACTATTGAGGGAAAGAGGAAAGAGATCAGCAGCAGCATGTTGTCCCGGTGATGATCCAGTTCCTGCCCGAGCGCTGATGATAGCTGGTGGTACTTTTTGTCCCGGTACAAATCGTCCATGGTGGCGAGCAGCCAGGTAATTTGCTGCACTTCCTCTTCCAGTTTGTTGACGAAGACATACTGGTCATCCGGGTCAGCCTGGTAGTGCAGGGTAGCGAGACCAAGGTAGACGTGGTGGCGTAGTTCCGGCTGGGTGATATCGATGTGGCGCAGCAGTATCTCGATGGCATTGACCCCGCCAATCTCCCGGACAATATCAATAATCTGGCGTTTGACCTGGCGGGTAGCGTTCGGCGCACTGAAACCCAGATCAAGGTCGTAAAGTGCAGTTGTGCCAAACATCTGCAGCGCCTGGCCAGCCCGCCCCTGCAACCTGGGGTTGCCCAGTTTTGTAACCAGAATACTGATCAGCCTGGGGTCACGAATCTGGCCAGCAGCCAGCACAGCCGCGTTGATCACATCGATGTTGGCATCATCCAACAACTCCACCAGGAACCCCGAGAAACCGGACGAGGCAATTTCGCCCATCAGTTCTGCAGCGAATTTGCGTTCATCCGGATCTTCAGCTCTCACCATTTGCAGCAGTCGATCCTGTGCAACCTGGTTCACGGGTGACACCTTTAACAGGCCGATCAAGGCTCCTCTGCGCAGGTGTACGTTATCCGAATCAAGGAACGGTGTGAGTTTTGGTACCACGTCATCTGCGCCTAGCGCTGCATAAGTCCGCAGAGCCTGGCCACGCACCCGGGGATCAACCTCATCGTCAATTCGGTGCAGTACCTGTTTTTGCAGCGGCCCAATCTCCATACGCGCAATACGCTGCAGGACGTCCATCCTGACCTCGTGATTGCTGTTTGCGATGACCTGCTTCAGCATTTCGGTGATTTCAGGATGCTCGAGTTCCTCCAGTATATTGAGGCAGTAGAAAATCTCGGCGGGGTACGGGCTGTCCAGGTTCTGCCTGATGATATCGAGGCTGGCGTTATCGAGTTCCCGCAGCGACATTT
>CAYGNA010000349.1:0-4744 GCA_964351065.1 uncultured Pseudomonadales bacterium | reverse complement strand
GCCAGCCTGCCGATGAATTCCAGTGGGCTGAGTGGGGCCGCCTGCGGACGACATGAGACCCCGCGTCCCGGTGGTGCCGTCATCATACGGTGTCTTCAGGCCGATAGTAACGTTACCGTTGCTGGCCAACGACAGGCGTTGTTCGGCGATGGCAGGCCGCGTGATATTGCGGCATAGGCGCTCAAGCTTCTTGCGCTGGCCTGCGCGGCCCGATTGACTTGCAGGCGACGCCCGCATGCAGTGAAAAGCCTCCCTTGTGCCGCCAGTTGTTCTTTGAAGGCAGACCAATGCTGCTCCATGAGTTGATTTAGCAGTGTGGTCTCGGGACGATGGCGGTCGTAGCGCCCTTGTGAGGTCCAGTCGGCGTACTCGACCTGGAGCGAGTCCATTGCTGGCAAGCCCATGTGGATCGGGCTTGCCAATGTTCATCGTGACGCCGGTAGCCGGTAGCCGCTGTTGTCGTCAGCGCCATCCCGAGAATCGTCACTGTGAATACCGGTCGTTTCCCTGATCGATCGTCAGAGCAGGCGCGTCTTCTGCCCGAGCACCTTCGCAGTATGGCCTTGTTCACAGTAAACACCGGCTGTAGAGATGCAGAGATTTGTCGACTTCGATGGGATTGGGAAGTCCCGGCTCCGGAGCTGGAAACCACCACCTTCGTCATTCCCGGCGAGTATGTAAAGAATTGAGTTGAGCGATCGAAACGTGGCGAATGAGCGCTCTAATCCAGACTCCGACTGATCGCACCTGTCACCGATGTGTAGTCGATGTGCTGGATTTCAGATTAGCGTCACAAAGGTGTTCCGCGATTTGTCGTCAAACACTCCGACACAGCTCTCCGACAGAGCTCGGGCCTGGCCCACAAACGGACACGACATCAGAGGTTCGGCGCACGTCATTTGACCACGCCAGCCACATTGACGTAACGGTATTCGTGATCACCTGCCGAGATCTGCCTTGTTTCCTGGCTGTCCAGATGGCAGGCCATGACGCGACCATTCTGGGCATAGACGACAAACGCTTCCTGCGGCGTGAAACAGGGATACCAGGTGGGCCCATCAGCAGGCTGGGCGACAATAACTTCGTTGTGGATGGTCAGGCTTTCGGCATCCCAGTCCGCGCAGGCGATCTGCGAATCGGTGTAGTAGCTTTTTCCTGTCGCCATCTTCATATAGGCGATACGTTCCCCGGAAGGCGAGACGGTAATCTTGTTGAATGCAATGGCCGAGACATCTTCCGGGACGCCGCTTGGCGCGTAGACCAGGGACTGGTAGGCAGACTGACCGCCTGGCACTGGCGTCATGGCAAACAGACCGTGGCCCTTTTGCGAATCCCAGCGCTGCACGAGAATGCGTCCGTCTTTCAGCGCACTGCCGTTCTCCTCATAGCCGGTACCACTGAAACTGGAAAGCAGTTCTTCCTGGCCCGGACAGCTTGCAGCGGTGGTCCAGAAGATCCTGCCGCCGGTCGCGTCGTTGAGGGAGTAGACGATCCGGTTCGAGCCATCCTGCGTCCACTTGGGCACATGATTCGCGCCGAATGAGGAAATGAACCGGACATCCGACCCATCAGCGTTCATCACCGCGACTCGCGTATCCCACGCATTAAAATTCGCCGGCGTGTTGTAAGCGAACACCTTGAAAAACGCGATCTGCGTAAAGTCCGGTGAAAAGGCGGGCTTGTAGTCCTGTGATTGTGCGGGTGTGAGAAAGGTTGTGTCCGGATCAAATGCGCGGTCGCGGCCGATGCCCATATCTGTTGTGGCTATCCATTCGATCGTCTCAAACGTCTCAGACGCTCGTCCCGAACTGCCCGCCATGTCTTATCTCCTCTCTGTGAACGATTGGTCGGCTTCGCGTACGCGACACCGAAAACAAAGCTCACGAAAACAAAGCTCAAACACCGATACCAGTCTCACTCTTACAGGAGAACACGACCATTGGGAGCAGGCTTTCACTCACATCTTTTTGAGCTGACTATTGACGCGTGTCCAGACTTCACCTCGAACTGCGACAAGCAGGAGCCCGACCCCCAACAACCAGAGTGAGGCTGGGCCAGGTACCGGTGATGACCCAACCAACCCCTGCGGGTCAACCTCGGCGCCCAACCAGATGGCGTAATAGTTCCCGAAGATCCCAACCCCCATGGAGGACCATGACTGAGTGCTCCAGATACCCTGGTTCAGGATCACATCGTTGTGTGCACTTGAATTCTTGAAGGCTGCAAGCGCACCTGCAGGATTTGAGAAACTATACGCAGCAAGTTCGTAGCCGTTACCGCTGTAGGCCCCATTCGAGAACTCCGAAGGCTTCGACCACATCAGTGATGCGTTGGCATGGTCAGGTGTGTAACAACCGCTGCTCCAACTGCCGTTGGCCGACCAACTGTGCAGGTTACAGCTGACGTCAGCATGCGGTGTGTAGGTATAAAGATCGAGCACGTGTGCCTGGGCAACGTCAGTCATGGTGACGGTGACATCCACAGCGGCCAGGCTGTTCTCAGCACGATAAGCATTGATCAGGAGTGCGAACTCCGCTTCGTCTGCGGAGAGCGATGTGGCAAATGACGCCGGCGCCAGTGTAAGCGCACCGACAAAACACAGCAGAGCTGCACTAAACGTTGATTTCATGGTTCTTCTCCGTCGACGCGCAGTCATATAAATCAGCCTATCCTACCGCAGACCGTGCACGGAGGTACATACGCAATGTGCACGAGAATCTTGTGAATGAGCGCCGGTTTGATGGCGTCAACAGTGATCCACGCGGATTCAGACACACACCGAATTCAGTCGCACACACGCGGATTCAGACACACACTGAATTCAGTCACAGAGGTGTGCCTATGGGTGGCAGTCTGGTTGCCGCGCCGCAGGGAAAGTCACCCGTGTTTCTTGTTGCTGCCAGCATGGACCCGCTAGGTGCCAATCTCGACCGTATACAGATTGTCAAAGGGTGGCGGAGAGACGAGGGAGAGGTAAAAGAAAAGGTTTACGATGTTGTCTGGTCGGGAAACCGAAAGCCGGACGGCAAAGGTGTTCTGCCTGCCGTTGGCAACACTGTGGATGTCAGTGCGGCAACCTTTAGCAATAGCATTGGTTCACCGCAGTTGATCGAAGTCTGGGAAGATCCGGACTTTGACCCGACCGAACATGCATTCTATTACGCCCGTGTGCTGCAGATACCGACGCCCAGGTGGACGCTTTACGACATTGTTCGGTATGACATCAGGGACGCCCCTGCCAAAATCCCGTTAACGACCCAGGAGAGGGCCTATACCTCAGCCATCTGGTATACCCCATAACCCTCCCTTTTGTACCTCGTTTGCTGTTCAACGATAGGGAATAACCTGTTTGCAGCGCGAGGACGAAAGCTGGTCAGCTCCATGGCATCCAGGGATTTTTCCGCAGCAGCAGAGTCAGTTGGTCTCATTTGAAAGTCCTGTTGCGGATGCCTGTAACGATTTGGGTTGCTGCCGATTCTCCGGCGTCAAGAAGGGTCCAGGGACGAAGGTTCTGCGGCGTCGGGTTTACAGCCGGCAGCCATGCGAACTTATGCAAGGATATCCTGCCCCAGTCTTGCCCGGAACAGTGCACTGTCGGCCGGCAATAGGGCGTCGCAGAGCGTGTCAGTGGATAGAGTTGTCCGATTGTCCCAGTTGGGGCGGAGCGGCGGAGGCGCGTGTTTGGTATTGATATCCCGGTTTGCCCATTGTGCTGCGGCACGCTGCGGGGGATCGCGGGGGCGCTCCATCGGACGTGACCGGTTTACGGTCTCCTGGACAGCAGGCTAGTGGAGGACTTCCACGTCTGATTTGACGACGTGGAGGATCTTCTCGGAGGTATTGCCAAGGACAATCCCCTTTGTGCCGCTTCGATGGTGGGTCCCCATGACAAGCACTTCGGCGCCCGCGTCGGCAACAATTCGCTGGATCACTGCTGCCGGGTCACCTTCCAACGCATGAACGGTTGCCTCGGCAATACCGAGTCTGTGCAAGACTTCATTTACCCGGTTGGTGACGTTCCTGCTCACCGAGCGCCGGACCGCATCAAAATCAACAATGATGGTGAGGGGACCTTCCCATTGCTCAACGCCAGGGTAGGTTGTCACCACGTGAATCTTGCCGTTCAGGGCGGTGGCCAGGTCTTTGGTACGCGTCAGAATACGATCGTTCAGCGCGTCTTCACCCTGATCAACCGTCATGTTGAGTGCTGCCATGATAACAGGTGATTCCACCCAGTTGATGGGCTTGACGAGCATCACCGGTACATCCGAATGCCGCAGTAGGTTCCAGTCAGTGGGCGTTCGGACGACCTCTGTAACCGGGAACTCGGTAGCCTTGATAATCAGGTCAGCGCCACAATCGTGGGCAACATCCAGAATGCCCTCATACTCACGTTTGTGCCAGATAGTGGCGGACTTGATGGAGACGCCGCGATTCATAAGAGGTTCAAGCAACTCTTCGACAATGGTTTCCTCAGCCTGCAGGATAAACGTCTTCAATTCCTGGCTGGTTTCAATCGCGTGCACCGGCAGTTCTGCATAGGCGCTGTGTACGACATGGACCACATGGAGTGATGCGCCTGCATGTTTCGCCAGGGTAATCGCCTTGTCGAGGACAATTTCACCATCGTCCCTGTTGTTGACGACGGCCAGGATGTTACTGATTGAAGAGTCAGTCATGTCAGGTCCCCGCATTTGTTGGTGCGGGAAGTCTACCAAAGGGGGGCGGATATGCGGATAAAAAC
>CAYGNA010000348.1:0-4760 GCA_964351065.1 uncultured Pseudomonadales bacterium | reverse complement strand
ACGTCATTGTGAGTGACATCCAGATGCCGGGTATGACGGGGCTGGAATTGATCCGCGGAATTCGAAGTGTAGATCTGGATACGCCCATCATTCTCCTGACGGGTACACCCTCAATAGAAACGGCGCAGGAAGCGATTGCCCTCGGTGCATTCCGCTACCTGACAAAACCGTTTAATCCGACAGAACTGATGGATGTGGCACGCAAGGCAGCGCTAAACACCCGTATGGCGAGGTTGCGCCGCAAGGCGCTCGAGTTGTCGGGTGCAGAACATCTCAGGCCCGGTGACATGGCGGGTATGGAAGACGCCTTTGAGGCCACGCTGAAAACACTCTGGATGGCTTACCAGCCGATAGTACACGCGGCAACAGGTAAACTGTTCGGCTACGAGGCCCTCATGCGCAGCCAGGATCCCCGGTTGCCCTACCCGGGGTCGGTATGTCGTGCTGCCGAACACCTGGATCGAATCTTTGATCTTGGTAGAACTGTGCGGAGTCGAACCGTTGCACCATTGCTCGGTATCAGCCCGGAAACCAGGTTGTTTGTAAACCTGCACCCTCGAGACTTGATGGATGATGAGCTGGCAAATCCCGATTCTCCTATAGGTGCCATGGCGAGTCGGGTTGTGCTGGAAATCACCGAACGCGAGGACCTGGGTAAGGTCACACAGGTAGAGGAGCGAATTGAGCGCCTGCGGAACATGGGTTTTTGTATTGCGGTGGATGACCTCGGAGCAGGCTATGCGGGTCTCAGCAGTTTTGCACAACTTCAACCGAGTATCGTGAAACTCGATATGAGTCTGATTTTTGACATCAACACATCCCAGATCAAGCGCCGGGTGGTGCAGTCTATGGTGGAAACCTGCCATGACCTGGATGCGCTGGTTGTTGCAGAAGGTGTTGAGACAGAGGCAGAACTCAGAACCTGCCAGGAAGTTGGGTGTGACCTGTTACAGGGATATTTTATTGCCAAGCCAGGCAAAGCTTTCCCTGAAATCAACTGGCCATAGTACTGGCCATAGTACTGGCCATAGTACTGGCCATAGTACTGGCCATAGTACTGGCCATAGTACAAGGCGCGGTCAGCGGAACAGGGCCAAACCCCGGACCAGTCGCGCCGTTAGCTGCACAGGGGTGATGCCTGGTGGTTATCATCGCGTGCAATCCTTGACAATCCCAGGGCTGTCCCTTAGTTTGCCTTCAGTTGGCAAGGGTTGGCCGCATAGATTTGGCAAGCGAAAAACAGCACCACATACTCGTCGTCGACGACGACAGAAGCGTCAGTCATTTTCTCGAGCGATATCTTGGGCTGGAAGGTTTCAAGGTATCGACCGCGTCCGATTGGAAAACCACGCGCACGGCGTTTGACAAAGAAGAACCGGATCTTGTCCTGCTCGATATTGGCCTGCCCGGCACCAGCGGATTTGAGATCGCAGCCCGCCTGACAGAAACCAGTGACGTGGGTATCATCATGTTGACGGGTAGCCAGGACAAGGTTGACAAGATAGTCGGCCTGGAATCAGGCGCAGATGACTACGTTCAAAAACCGTTCGATGAGCGCGAACTGCTGGCGCGAATTCGAAGTGTGCTGCGACGCCGAACTGGCAAAAAAGAATATCCACGTGGGAGCATCGCGCACTTTGCCGGCTTCAGCCTCGATATGGTAATGGGCGAACTACGCGATGCTGATGACAAACCCGTTCACCTGACGCAAGGTGAGTATCAAATGCTGGCGCTGTTGATTGAACGCGTCAACACGACACTGACGCGAGACATGATTTCAGAACGCCTGTCCTCACGGGACTGGATGCCGACTGACCGCAGTATTGATGTCATGGTCAGCAAGCTCCGCAAGAAGCTTGAGAGCGCAAGTGCTTATCCGAGGCTGATCAAGACGATCCGTGGCAAAGGATATATGCTGACATCAGAAATCAGTTTCGCGAGCCAGGCACAGTAGACCGCAACTCGCGCCAAGACAATCGCCTGGACGTTTCTAGTCGCGATTGCGCAGGCGCATCCGCTCGAACTTGAAGATCCAGTCCCGCAGGAGGCGAAGTTCCTGGGGCTCCAGCGACATAAATTGCAGGCCAATCTCTGATATCTGGCGCCTGGTATCTGTGCGCAGATGACAAATGCGTGCATTGGTTTTCAGTATGCTGCTCTCGTCGAGCACCAGTTCACAGTCGCTCGGCTCTTCACCGGCGACGAGAGGATGCTCACCCTTCAGCAACACCTTGGCCCCACCTTCCGAGATGTCACGCACAACGGCCTCCACTTCCTCATCACCCACCCGGAAGACGAGTTGGGGACGAAGCGAAGAAGGCAGTGTCAGGCGATAGCTGGTACGTTTCTGGGCGTACCGCAGGTATTCAGGCAGTAAACACTCAAGGTATTTCCCGGATCTATTGGCACCAACCCGCTCTACGCGACTTTTGAAGCTGACGGGGATACCCTTGACCCTGCTCTGCGCAGAAAACTCGCTACCTTCCTGTATCTGTGCGTCAGTACCACGGTGCACGATGTCGTCCAGAATCATACGATCGGCGGTGACGTCCAGCACAATTGAGTTAACCGCCTGATCACCATTGGCCAGAGCCAATGTTAAAGCCGTCCGTGATGCAGCCAGCCCCTTAATGATCTGGCTTATCCGGTTTTCTTCGACAACTATTTCTCCGGTATCGCTGCTGGCCATCTCGAATCAGGCGCTCCCTAGCGGTCGTTGACCGTAGTTTGATTCGTTGCTGCCTCTGGCCGTATAGATGCCGGGAAGGTCCCGGATTGCGCCTGACAGCACCTGTAGCGATCGCTGTACCAGGTAGTGGCGGCGATTGACATGCAGACCGTTTTCGAGATTTGCCTTTTGGCACGCCCTGGCGATAAGCAAATTGTCTTCAAACCGGCCGCACAGTTCACCGCTTGCATCAATCAAAGTCAGCTGCGCTGCGATGTCGCCCGCCATGTCCTTTGGTAGCAAGGTGTGCCAACTGCGGCTGATATCCTCGAGCGATCGCACCAGCCGACGTTTGCGGACAGCCTGGGTCGTCAATTCGTCAATAGCGTCATTGTCGAGCGCGCTGGCTTCAGCGGCGAGCACTGCCTGAAGAGCGATCAACTGCTCAGCTTCTTCTACCAGTATTGCCTGGATTGCTGATGTATCGTTCTGCATGGCGTCACCCCAGATCTTTTTGTGACTGGAGAAGCCTGTCGGCGATCTTCTGCGAGTCAATCTCAAAGGTGCCATCGCTGATGGCAGCCTTCACTGCATCAACTCGCGAGCGGTCTACTTCAGGTAAAGCATCGAGCCTGGCTGCGGTCTGCCGCACGTTCTCTGCTGCGGGCGTCAGGGTGACGCGGTCAGCCGAATCTGCGGATTTCTCACTGGGCACTGACGTATT
This sequence comes from uncultured Pseudomonadales bacterium, assembly GCA_964351065.1. GTDB lineage: Bacteria > Pseudomonadota > Gammaproteobacteria > Pseudomonadales > Azotimanducaceae > JANQJA01. The sequence goes on along the minus strand of CAYGNA010000348.1, from coordinate 1,368 downwards.
TGTCACGCTGTGCTTGAGTTTGTCACTGGCGGGCTCGATACGAGCACCGGGTGCTTGCCCCGTGTCAGTGGGCTTCATGTGAATAACCATTGTTCAGATCCTGTTATGGTGATTTGTTTATCGTCCTATCTCAATTGGTCTTTAATACAAATTTGAATTTTTTTTGAAAGACGCTAATTGAATACCCGGACAGATCCGTCTTCCTGTACGCTGCCTTCAACCTGTCGACTCGAAAACGTGTTCTTTACCAGCACCCTCTCGCCAATAGCGCCGTCTGATTCCGCAGTACCGCTACTTGTTACCTTGAGCCCACCTCTTTCAACCACCAGGGTAACCCGCTCGCCCCGGCGAATCAGTCTTCTGTTAACTACCATCGCCGTGGTGAGCAGGGTACCGGCAGCCAATGAGCGGGTTAGCGCTTTTCCAATGGCATCCTCCAACTGCTCAAGATGAGGGACATAACCTGCCTGTACTTCACGCCTGACAATCTTCACATCTTCCTCAGCAAGAACCGCGCCACGTTGCCTGGCAGACCTCAGCGCAACAACATTGGTTTCCCAGGCGAGGGTCACCGGTACGTAAATAGTCCACGGAGCAGGCGTCTCGCACCGAACACCAACTGAAAAGCTTCGCTGGGTTTGACCAGCCTGGCTACTGAATGTTTTGAGGCTGGTATCACAGGCTGCAAGGCGCAGGCGTGGATCAAGCCTGCCTGTTGTAACCCTGGCGCCAGCAATACCCTGTTGGGTTGCTATTGAAAGGCCATAGGCTTTGGCTGCGTCAAGGATGACCGCAATTGGCTGCGTATTGTCTGCGGCGGCGGTCCATTGCGCCAGGCCAATGAACAGGAACACAAGCATTGCGTCAAGTTTCCTGCGTCGGCGTGGTAGTCCTGGTGTCAAGTATTTGGCGATTATCGGCATGCTTGTCTCCTTTTGCGTGGTCCCTGGAGTGTATCTCCCGAATCCTCGTGCCTGCTCATGCAGCCTTCATGCCAGATTGTCACAAGCCACGATGGGGTCCGCCGGCCGCGGTTTGCCGCCCGGTGGCAAGTGGCTGCCGGCACAAGGGTGAAGGCGGCTTGTCCCTCGACGGAAAACAAGGGCCCGGGATTGTTGGCATGTGGATTGCTAAAACACTTCACCAGGAAATTGGAAAAGTATCGAAATGAGCTGGATAGACAATGCCATCAATGTTGAAAGCAGGATGCTCTCGCTTCGGGCACAGCGGGCAGAAGTGATTGCCACGAACATCGCCAATGCGGATACGCCGGGCTATCGGGCGAGGGACGTCAGCTTCGCGGACGTGATAAGTCAGGTATCCGAGCACCAGTTACGCGAATCGGCGCCTGGGCACTTCAGGATTGGC
>CAYGNA010000347.1:0-4761 GCA_964351065.1 uncultured Pseudomonadales bacterium | reverse complement strand
CTTGATACCAATGGCACAGCATTGACCAATAACGGCAACATTTCCGGGCACGGGGATCTGTTCACGTCCCTTCTGGTGAACTCAGGCGATATGTTCCTGAATGGTTTGAGTAGCATCACCGGTAATGTCAACAACACGGGTAACATCGCGATCAGCAATGCGGCGGTGGCCACATTCAACAATGATGTTGTCAACAACGGAACCACCTTTAACGTCGACGCGAGTAGTAGCGCCGTATTTCTTGGGAATGTCTTAGGTGCTGGCAACTTCGGCGGCAAAGGACTGCTTCAGTTCGAGGGCAGCTTGAATCCTGGAAACAGTCCTGCGCTCATTAACATGGAGAATGACGTGATCTTCGGCAGTGGGCTGTTCACGACCATGCAACTTGGCGGACTACTGCGGGGCGATGAGTATGATGCTGTGGATGTCGCGGGGATGCTGACGCTTGGCGGTACCCTGGCCGTACAACTGAGTGATCTGGGTTACGGGCTGTTTCAGCCGCAACTGGGGGATATTTTCGATCTGTTCACCGCCGATCAGATCCTTGGAAGTTTCGACTATCTTACGTTTGGCGCACTTGGTGCTGGTCTTTCCTGGCAGTTTGATACTTTCGTTGACTACTCGGGCAATCGGGATCTGGTCCGCTTGTCTGTCGTGTCCAACGTGACGCAAGTACCGGAACCCGGCGCCTTGCTGCTGCTTGGCGTCGGATTGTTGTTGTTGGGTGCTTCTGCGCATCGAGGCAGATTTCTCCAACTGTAGCCATCTACCGATGAACGAGCGAACAATCCGTGTCGGAGGAAAGGGACGGAGTAAGACCATGTAACACGTGGGTGCCTGGTAGGTGGCAGGCTCTTGGCTCTCGTACTTCTCATACAATCTCAGACTAAAAAGTGCCGTGAGTTTACTCCGGCACGCTAGCTGATCCCAATTTCCTTTCACTCAAAGCGACAACAGTGCCAACGTTCTTGGAACAAACCATGCCGTCCCATCGTATCACCGGGGTAATTCTCTGTGGCGGCGAATCACGCCGCATGGGGGGAGGGGACAAGCCACTGCTGGAAGCTGGTGGTCGATCGCTGTTGCAACGCGTGATTGAAAGTCTGTTTCCCCAGGTTGATGCGATTGTCTTGAGCTGTGGCAGCAACGCCGCGCGATATCGTGAGTTTGGCCTGGCTGTGGTGGCTGATAGGCGGTCGGGGGTTGGTCCACTGGCCGGTATTGAAGCAGTGCTTGAGCAGCTCGACGCCGATTTCATTTTTGTCTGTCCCGGCGATGCACCGGCCTTTCCTGCTAACAGGTGCGACGAATTGTGTCACCGAATTGGAGATGCACAGGTAGCTTATGCGCGAACAGGGGCCCGGGGGCACCAGCTTTTTCTCCTCGTTCGATCCAGTGCCTCCAATTCGCTTTCTGACTGGCTAAATGAAGGGGGGCAAAGTGTCTCCGGCTGGCTGGATCATATGCAGGCAGTACCGGTCGATTTTGGCGACGAGGCCGCCTTCACCAATATAAATACGCCAGCTGATCTGCTGGTGTACAGACGGAGCATGACAGATGAAAATCAGGATTCTTGATGACTCGATCAGGCTGCGACTTGACCGGGACGAGGTAGACCGAATCGGTCGCGGACAGCCGGTGATTGCCCGGACTAAATTCCCCGACCGGTCAGTGTTCAGCTATGAGCTTCATGTTGATGCGCTAAGTGGCGCTGAAACGGTTGCCGCGTTTTCACATGGCGTGATTCGACTGACAGTACCGACAGAGCAGGCCAGACACTGGGCAACGGATGACAGTGAAGTATCAATTAGCGGCCAATGCGGATCGCTCGAACTGCTGATCGAAAAAGATTTTGAGTGCCTTCAGCCACGTTCGGGTGAAAGCCAGTCCAATCGATTCGCGAATCCCAAAGCGCAAGGCTGACACTTTCCTTTTACTGTAGGCCAGTACTGCACGCGGGCCTTTGCGATTGTGTTGAGCTTTTGAAGCAATGCGCTGCGATATCGTGAAATTGAACTGCCTGTTGTGACTGACGGCCGGGTGCTGACCCGCTGACCTGCAGTCTCACAGGCAGCGCGTCAGCCTGGAGCCAAGCGCCAGGTCAGTTATTCGTAGCGAAGTGCATGAATTGGGTTCGACCGGGCTATGCGGATAGCGTGCACGGCAACAATCAGCCAGGAGAAAACTATCGCTGCTATACCGGCACCACTGACAATGGCCAGAGTGCCTGTAATACGGTCGGCGAAGAAGTCGAGGTAGGTGTTCGAGGCAAAGTAGGCGAGTGGCAATGCAATCAGCAAGGACCACATCACCGGTTTCGAGAACTGCCAGACCAGCAGTCGGATGATCTGCAGGAGGTTGGCGCCCATGACCTTTCTGATGCCTATCTCCCTGGTGCGGTTTTGTGCCATGAATGCGGCGAGACCAAACAACCCGATTGTGCTCAACAGCAGTGCTATTACCGCAAACCCGCCAAGTACCTTGGTAGTCAGGCTAAAGATGTTAAAGACATCGTTGAAAACAGCGTCCAGGAACTGGGTCTGGATTGGGTACTCGGGAATAAGCTCGGACCACACCGATTCGATGTCGGATATCACCCGATGCATGGGCACGCCAGCATCAATACGGACCGAAGCGATACGAAAGTTCTCCGGTTTTTGCAGGAACACCATGGGTTTGATCTCGTGGTGGAATCCTTGAAAATTCTGGTCAGGCAGGACGCCAACGATTGTATAGGCGCGCGGTTCGCGCGACTCGGGCAGGTCAAAAAAGGTGCGTCCGACTGAACTTGCGGCGCTACCATAACCAAGTCGTTCCAGCACGGACTCGTTGACGAGGATATTGGCGTTAAGGACTCCCTCTTTGATCGTGTCTCCGGAGATGTCGTCGGTCAGGTTCCGGCCCGCCATGGGTCCAATGTGGTAGGTTGAAAGGAAACTTTCGTCGACCGAAATCTGCATCAAGCTAAAACTTTTTTCATCATTGCCGCGTTCCGGGCTGACCATAAAACTCGAGTTGCTCTGCTCGAATGGTACCTGGCTGGAGTATGTGACGGCTTGGATGCCATCGATCCTCATGAGCTCATTTTTGAGGGTGCCCAGGCGCTGCTGTATCGTATCGATGCTCAGGCGTTTGAGCGTCAGGATCTGGCTATGCGGATATATGTTGCTAGAACTTATGACCTTTTGGTTCTGCGCATACACGACGATGACCATGGCCAGCATGAATATCGAAATAGTGAACTGCAGTCCCAGCATACTGCTGCGGAATAAACTGCCGCTGCTACTTTTGCCGGTGGATTCGCGCAGAGCCTCAATCGGGCGACTGCGCGTAATCAGGTAAGCGGGATACGCCCCCGCCACGATGCCTACGCCCAGTGTGGTCAGTACAAGCCATGGCAGTATCTGAAGATACAAAAGAGAAAGGCCGCGACCTGTTGCCTCGTTAAACAGTGGGACTACTACTTCCAATGCGGCGAGGGCTATGAGCATGGAGATGGCAACGATGCACACGCTCTCGACCAGAAACTGTATCAACAATTGCGTGTGAGACGCCCCCATGGTTTTGCGCAAGCCGACCTCGCGGGCTCGACCCAGCGACTGTGCAGTAGCGAGATTGGTGTAGTTGACGATCGCAACTACCAGTACCAGAAATGCCAGGATCTCCAGAGATTCAAGGACCGGCATGCCAATCATGTCCCAGATGATGGTGTTTGCCTGGTCGATACGACGAGCCGTCATACCTGTGATGAACTCTTTCATACCCTCGTCGTAATGCGCCTCATAAACACCATCCAGGCGGTTCTGCACCTGATCTCTTGTTGTACCAGCAGGAAACAGCATGTACGTCATATCGCCGTTGGACAGGTTGTTCCAGTTGCCGGCAAGATCGTACCCCACGGCCTTGTCCAGTGCTGCCAACGGGGCGACAACACCAAACGGTGAATCCGAGTTGATGATGGAAGAATTGAAGTGCGTGTTTGGCGGCAAGGTTTCAATGACAGCGGTAACGTGCAGGGTGAGGTCATGATCCAGTGTGAGGGTCCGGCCTATCGCGCTGCCCTCGCCGAAGAATTTATGCGCGACATCTTCTGTAAGTAACACGCCGTTGGGGTCATTCAGGGCGCCCGCATCACCTTCTATGTACTTGAAGTCAAAGATTTTGAGGAGTTCCGGGTCGGCGAATTTTATTTTTTCGTAGTAATGTGAATCGTCAACAGACACCAGGAATTCACGCCCAACCGTTCTTGCCACAGCTTCAAGTTCAGGCACATCTTCGCGGAGCAGTGGGCCCACCGCGGTGTACACGCCGTCATTCTGGGTAACGCCTACGCCGGAGGTGGGGGAGAAAATGGAGCCGGCGGTAAAGATCCGATCTGAATTTGCAAAGAAGGTGTCGTGGGATTCCTCGTAGCGCACGAGAATAGATCCAAACAGGTAGATGACAAGGCCTGTGACGAGTCCAAGGATGTTTATTGTGGCGTACAGCTTGTTTTTAACAATCTGGCGCCAGGCCATGACCATATAGTTCTTGAACATGCTGATCTCCTAGACGACAGCGCGCAGATTTTCGGTGACGACGTGACCATCAAAAAGATTGATCGTCCGCTTTGCATAGTCGGCGTGTGACGGACTGTGCGTAACCATAACGATTGTTGTGCCTTCCTCGTTAAGGCCGCGCAGCATATCCATCACTTCCTGGCCATGGGCACTGTCGAGGTTGCCGGTGGGTTCGTCGGCAAGAATCAGGCCCTGGTTGCCG
>CAYGNA010000346.1:0-4761 GCA_964351065.1 uncultured Pseudomonadales bacterium | reverse complement strand
CTGTTTCGGTGCATGAAAGTACTTGGGGAATATTGGCTGGCCAGATGCTCGTCGCCAGATGCTAAACGCCCCATGCACACCCCGGTGAACCAGGCTGCGACCATTGCGCCACATAAGGTGGAATGAACCACCCGGGCGCAGGATGCGCGCGGCCTCTACCAGTAAAGGTTGCTGGTGATCGTGCACCTGTTGATTCAGGAACTGGCAACAACAGAGGGCATCAAAACTTTTTGTCTGAAACGGCAGGCTGAATGCATCTCCCCTGACGACAACCAGCCCGTTTACCTGCGCTTGCGCTGCAGCCTCAGCATTAAAGTCCAGGCCAACGACATCCAGGCGATCAGCCACCGGCCCAAGCATCAGCCCGGACCCACAGCACAGATCAAGCACACGGGCGCCGGGCTTAACCTTGAGTCTGGATAATAAAAAGGCCTGCTCTCGAGAAAAGAACCCCGCATTGACATAACCGTTGCTGCGAGCATCCTTGCCTCCCCTGTGCCGCAGGGAAGCATACAGGGCATCTGTTTTTTCATCAGCCACGAGCGACTACCCCGGGCAGCAATACAACGCCAGCGTAGCAGGCGGTGAAGGTGATCAGCGATAGTCGGCAAAAAAGCGTGGCGGCCGCTCCGGTTCCACTATCGACGCCAAGACCAACCAGCAGTGCAAGGAGACCAACATCGCTCACGCCCACACCGGCCAGGCTCTGCAGTGGAATGATTGAAAGAAACACATAGGCTATCACCACGGGGAGCAGTACATACGCTTCAAGGTCTATACCTGTCGCCAACAACACCAGTACCAGTGCGAGCAGACTGGCTGACCATTTTAATGCAGTCAGTACCAACAGCACGCCAAGCGCCGCAAAATCCAGCCGTCGCAGGCTCCAGGTTCGTGCCTGTAAGACGAGGCGCAACAATTTTTGCCGGATGCCACCTGCGCCAGACCAACGCAGCAGGCACGTGGCAGCCAGTGTGAGCAGCGACTTGAGGCGCACAAGTACCAACGTCAAAAGGACACTCCCCAGGGTAACCAGAAGCCAGGTCTCAACCGCGGCCGCAATCGCAGTTGCCAACACAACGCAGGCTGCGAGGATCAGCACATCAAACATTCTCTGGATAACGATGCTGGCAGTCGCACCACCTGTGGTCTGTCCAAGCTTGTCCCGCAGTAGCCCAATTGCGGCGACTTCGCCCAGCCGTGCGGGTAACAGCATTAGATACAACATGTACCAGGCATTGAGCGCAATCGCGACAGCAGGCGAGCGCTGGCGGCCCGAGAGCCACCAGATCCGGATCGATGATGCCAGCGCCTCGATCACCAGCAAACCACAGGCCAGTCCAAGCAGTTGCCAATCAAGATTACGAAACAACGGGGATAACCCTGCCACTTCAATCTGGGAGATAACAACCATCAGTGCAATGCCACTCACGAGTGCGGCACTCCGCCAGAGTCTAGCGCCGAGCATGATCATGTCCCAATCCGGGCAAGAGTGCTGGCAAGAGTGCTGGCAGGCGTGCCAGCAGGTAGGCCCATCCCATGGCATACAGCGGCATCAGTGGAACACTGTAGCGTGGCATATTTACCGAAACCCCTGCGCGCAAGCAGACCAGGTAGAATGGTACCAGCAAGACACCAAGCCAGAGCGCCGGCGCATCACGTAACTGGTTGCGAAGCAGCAACACGAGGCCAATAAATCCAATGATGCCCCAGTACTTGCCAATAAAAAGCCCTCGCCACATCAATGGAAGGGTCGTCAGCGCGTGCCGGGGAAGGTCAGGCAACACTTCATGACGAATCAGCCAGCTGGTCATGTTGTCACCGCCTGCTGCCAGAACTCGCGGATAGATGCTGGTTGCAGCGGTTGTTGAAAATGAGTCCTGCCTGAATTCCTGATAGCGCACAAATGCCGATTCAGGCAGTAGCAGTGGCGCCAGTTCATCACCAAAATCCGGCAACCAGTAGACAAACCCACCAAACCATTCACTGGCAGTCATAGCGTTAAACGCAACCCGCTCAGACAGAACGATCCCACTGTAACTGTCGCCAACGAGTACCGCGTGTCCAAACACAGCCTGGTTTCGGACTATCCAGGGTGAAACCGTGATACCAACACACAGCAGCAATACGAGTGGCGCGCGCAGGCCACGCCGACGCTCCAGCCACAACAACATCGGTACAAGCAATACAACCACATAAAGATACTCGGGTCGGGTGAGCATCAGCAGCCCAAGCGATACTCCGACAGCAACCAGCCATCCGATACGCCTGTTTTTCAGCCAGTTAACAATCGACAGGAGCAGCGCTGTGACGAGGGGAAGCACCAGGTTTTCCGTCATCACCTGTTCAACAAAGCCAACAAAGTGCATCGCCAGAAAAAGCCCTGGAACCGACAGCACTGCAAGTCGCTCATTCCCGGTGAGCGATAATGTCAGCAGAAAACACAGGTACATCGCAACCGTGAACAACAGCGACTGGCCTACTACCAGTGCACTGACATCAGTTGCGCAGTCAAGCAATGCAGGCGGGCCACAAACCGTGCCAAACACAGGGCAGTCAAGTCGCGGCGTACTCCTTACAACGCACTCAAGCGATGCCCTCAAATCATCGGACAACACAACATGAACGGCGACCATGACTGGATACAACGGAGCGTTAGCATATCCCTGCTGGTAGTTGCCACCCAGCGAAATACCAAAAACGCCCTGGCTCAGCCCAATGGCATAATCAGCATAACGAACCTCATCATGGATGGACCGATGGGACGTATCGGCGAGGAGATAGGTCAGCGCGCCAAGCGCAATGCACAGCAGCAGGACGGGTTGGCGCAAAAACTCAGGTAAAGTCATCTAGCTGGCGGTGGATCGGTTCCTGTGGCTGGTTCTGAATGTCGAACCCGATTGCCGAGAGCGTGAGTTGTAACCCTATCAGAACAGGTAGCGCTGACAACATGACCGTACCGGCAGACGCCTCTATACCAGCCGACACATGGGAGGACCATTGCACGGCACCAAACGCGACCCCAAACACGAGCAACGCGGGGCCCATCAGCCACTCAATGGATGCAAGGTGAAAGTCACGCAGGAAATAGCAGAGCAGGAGTCGCTTGAAAAAGTTCTGGCAGTGTTTAAGGGCGAATCGGGGCATCACCTGTATAACGCTAAGATGACTGGTCTCGCCCGCATAGGTTGCTTCCTGGGGTACATCGCGGACCACTGCGCGAAGCGTTGCGAGGTGAAAAAGCATATCTGATTCAAAAAAATAGTCCCTGGCAACCCGATCAAGTGGCAGGACGCGCAGCACGTTGGCATGGATCGCTGTAAAACCATTGGTAGGGTCGAAGATACGCCAGTAACCTGAGGACAATTTATTCAGAAAGGACAATATCAGGTTGCCCCACAACCGGTGCTGCGGCATTTGGCGAGCATGAGACATCACGATAAACCGGTTGCCCTTAACGTAATCCGCTGCGCCTTCAACAATGGGTTGGACAAGCCGTGGAATGTCCCGCGGATTCATTCGGCCATCACCGTCAATCTTGACCACGACATCGAAACCTTCCGCCAATGCGTGTTGGTAACCCAGAATCACAGCACTACCCACGCCGCCATTGTCAGGGTTTCTGATCACACGTACCCTGGGGTCAGTACAATTGGACTCGACCAGACGCCCGGTTTCGTCAGGACAGCCATCGTCCACACAGAATATCCGATTCACTATCTCGGGCATGGCCGCGAGCACATCCAGGATGTGTTTCCGTTCACGGAAACAAGGTATAACCGCCGCTACCTCAGCCACATGTTAATCCTTCATCTCAACCCATGGGTTATAAATCCAGCGCCTGACACGTCTGTGGTTCACAGGTTCCCGCCGGTGAGCGTGACCCGGCGCCGATCATCCCTTCACAAACCGCCATCGCACGATCCGTTGCAATACCCTGTGAGGGGCCTTGCTGCACAACACTGACGCGGCGACCAGAGCGCATTACCACCACCACTTCGCACTCATAAGCAGTTTCAGGCGTAGCTAACTCAACAATAGTTTGAATCACTGCAGTTTTCGGTGCAGGCCCCTGTTTAGGGGGGCTGACTTCTTTTGCACGAACTGCATCAGTTGAAACCACTGCCGGAACGGGTGTTGCTGATTCAGGATTGGCGGGACCATCTTTAGTCTGAATTGGATCGGCTTGAATTGAATCGACCTGACCAGGCTCGGCCGCAATGAGCCTGGCCTCGCGAGGCGCTGAAGTACCGCGTTCAGGTTGCGCTGATTCAGCCAGCAGGTATGGCTTCGACTGGTCGGGCACAAATCGTTGAACCGTACCGTCACTGGCAACCAGTGTGATGCCTTTGGCCTGCCGCTGAACACGCACAATCGCTGAGCGGCTGTTGGCCGTCCCAACGACCTGACCACTCAGGTAGATGGTCAGTTCACCGCTGGCTTCGCTGACGAGTAGATCTCCATCGTCCGACAGGGTAAGTCGGCCTGGCTGAAACGTCGAGGCTCGCCACAGTTCAAGGTTTGATTCAGCCATAGTAGCGCGATAGCCAATCGCCTCGCAGCCCGCATCGTCACACATCTGCTTTACAAAGTACTGGCCGTTGGGTGCAGCATGAACTGTTACCGAGTCCGCGTATGCACGACCAGCAAACAAAAAGCCCAGCGCAACCATGATGGTCAGGCGGTACCGGCCTCGCGTGAATCTATCCATCGGATCACTCCATCAATAAATATACCTGCCGACTCATACAGAACACAATA
>CAYGNA010000345.1:0-4764 GCA_964351065.1 uncultured Pseudomonadales bacterium | reverse complement strand
GAATATCGTGTGGGCGCCACGCCCGCTTCTGCTGTGCTCAAACTGGCTTCGCTGGGTCTCACCGGCGAAATGCTGCAGGCACGTGGCGATATCAAGGGCGCGATTGCCGCGTTCCGCGAGGGTGTTGCGCTGGAAGATTTGAACAACTACACCGAACCACCCGACTGGGCGCAGCCCATGCGTCACTATCTTGGTGCTGCGTTACTGGAAGCCGGACAATTTGCCGAAGCAGAAGCCGTGTATCGTCGCGACCTGCGCTGGAACAAGAACAACGGCTGGTCGCTATATGGCCTCTATCAGGCGCTGGACAAGCAGGGTAAAGAAGCAGAGGCCGCAGTGACACTGGCGAAGTTCAAGGAAGCCTGGCAGTACTCCAGCGTGAAGTTGACGCGCTCGCGGGTCTAAGTGCTCGCGGGTCCAAGTGCTCGCTGGAATTTCTGCGCCTGCTTTTCCCATATCCATACACTCTGTTTTTTGAAAGGAAACAACCATGCTTAAACTCCACGGATTCTCTTCCAGCAATTACTACAACGTACCCAAACTGGCGCTGCTGGAAAAAGGCGTGCCGTTCGAGGAGGTCGTGTCCTACACGGGTGTTGGTCCAAAATACAAGCCTGAGTACCTGAAGAAGAGCCCCCTCGGTAAGGTGCCCTGCCTTGAAACACCGGAAGGTTTTATCAGCGAGTCGCGAGCGATTCTTGAATATATCGAGCGGGCTTATCCAGAACCGTCCCTGTTACCTGGCTCTCCATTTGGCATCGCCAAGGTGCAGGAGTTCTCACAATTCATTGAACTGTATTTTGAACTGGTGGCGCGCCGTTTGATTCCGAACCTGCTCAGCGGCAGGGATGCCGATCCGACGGTGCTCAAAGAAGTGGAAGGTGCTCTTACCAAAGCCGCTGCTGCCTTGCCGACACTGTCCAGCTTCGAGACCTTTGCCTATGGCGACAAGTTTACGCTGGCCGATATCGCCGCCATCCTGAACCTGCCCGTTGTTCGTAACGTGGGCAACACATTCTTCAAAAAAGACCCATTGGCATCAGTTCCTGGCCTGGATGACTACTGCGCCCGCATGGAGGAGCGTCCCAACGTGAAGACCGTCCGCGCTGATGCGGCCGCGGACCGGCCCGGGTTTATGGCGCATCTTAAGGCGCTGTATGGGTTTTAGGAGCTGATCCATTTCCCCGGGTCTGTCGCTCCGGCCGCTGATTCAAAGCATTCATCTCATGTTGGTTGCTTGGCTCGAAAGGGCGTTCGCTGCGTTGGTCCTGAATGGATCTGAGTACCAGGAAACCGATATAGAAACCTAAAATATAGAAACCTAAAATTGAAATTGCCGACTTGGCGTTACGCGTAACGAATGGTAGAAAGATGTTCTGTCTTCCTACCATGATGAGTACCCCATGTCTCTCAACATCAAAAGTGCCGAGGCGGGCCGACTTGTCACTGAGGTTTCCAACCTTACTGGGGAGTCAAAAACGCAGGCAGTTATCGAGTCGCTTCGACAAAGGCTCGAGCGCGAAACGCTGCGACGTGGTCGTCAAGGTATGGCAGCTGACTTGCTTTCCATTGGGGAAAAATGTGCCAGCTACCCAGTCGAGTGTGAAGGTTCGCATGCGAACCTGCTTTACGATGAAGATGGTCTGCCGAAGTGATTGTTGATACGTCCGCGCTGATTGCGATTTTGTATCGTGAAGAAGACGCGCAGTTATTCGCGGAAGCGATTGAGTCTGCTGAATACTGCCGAATGTCTGCTGGCAATTATCTGGAATGTGCCATTGTGGTTGATCGCCAACGTGGCGCGGCGGCGGGACGCCAGTTCGACGCCCTGATTTCCAGAACCGGTATTAACATTGAGCCTGTTACCAGGGCACAGGCTGACCTCGCCCGGCAGGCCTATCTTGAGTTTGGGCGTGGCAGTCACCCGGCAGACCTCAACTTCGGTGACTGTTTTTCCTATGCGCTGGCAAAATCACTCGGAGAACCACTTCTCTTTAAGGGTGATGATTTCGCGCAGACTGATATCGTTTCAGTATTGAACTAATCGCGTTTATGTTCCAGGGTGGGCACGAGAGTAGTTTTATCCTAACCAGGGTAAAACAGGAACCAAGCAAAAGATCACACAAAACAAAAGTTCACCAATTTTAAGCAATCTGCAATTTTCGTAGTTGACTAGCCAATTTCAAATGTGCCGACCGATCACGAATATTGGCCAGGTTTCGGTGTGTGTCGATGTTATCGGTGGATGTTGTACAAGGGCGAATGCCAATTGCGGGTGGCAACCTATTCTTCTGCAAATCCTTCTTCGAAATGAACGGGATTGGAGTAAAACTCAATTCGACCGATTGAGCGATGGTGGCCCGTTTGCTTGAACTATCGAATCCACGGATTAACCAGACCAATACCGATCCCATCAAAATCCTTAATGTTTCGCGTGGCAAGTTCCAGGTCGTGAGTTGACGCTATGGAGGCTATCTGGCCGTCCAGCGCGCTCATCGTGCGTCCGTCGTTCTTTTGTTTGGCCATCAGGCTCCCATACACATTCGCAGCCTGTTCATCGAATGGGAGAACCCGCCGCGAGAATCCCAGGGTGATGAAGTTGTCGAAGCGCTCCAGCAGGGATTGTTGCCGTTTTCCACCCGGCATTATCGCGAGGCCATAGCGAATTTCTGCGACCGTGATAGACGACAGGTAGAGGTCACCTCCATCAACTTCGTTTACCCATGCCATGACGTTCTCATCAGGCACGGGCCGCATGAGTTCTGACACAATGTTCGTGTCCAGCAGAATCATTCTTCGAAATCCATGGGTTCGTGCGGGCGCCTGGCCGGGATAACCAGTTCAATGCCGTACCGTTTGCCGAATGTCTGTGCAGCAAGGTCACCCAATCTGGCTGGCGCAGACACTGCGTCCCTCAGGATTTGCCTGATCTCCTCCTCCATCGAGACACCGTGCGCCTTAGCGCGCTCCTGGAGTTTTCGTAAGGTGTTTTCGTCAAGTTTTCTCACGCTAATATTCGCCAATTGACCTGTCTCGCATAGCTCGATTTCGTAGATGCTAGCACGTGCTAGCAAAAACTTGGAATCTGCTATCTATGAACCCAATAGTCGAGGAATTCGTTCTTATCGAAAAGCGGCGATATCTGCTGAAGCAGGCAGAGGGTAAGCAGGCACAGGGTCAGACAGGCAGAGGGGCACACACCATAAGTGAACTGCAATTCTCGTAGGTGATTAGCCATTTTCAAATCAGGTGACAGATCACGGATGTGAGCCAGGTTGCGGTGTGTGACGATGTTGTTTAACGAATGTGAGCCAGGTTACGGTGTCTGAGGATGTTGTTTCGATGTTGTTTAACGATGTTGTTTAGAGTTAAGTAAGGTAGTTCTCAGAAACGAGCAACTCGGAGGGTATGTGATTTATCTGATTGGGGGTGCGCCCAGATCCGGAAAGAGCACGCTGTGCCAACAGTTCGCGCGTCAAAATGGGTTCGGGTGGATATCAACGGATCTGGTTAAAGAGCTCATGCGTGAAGCCAGCGTCAAGTTGCCCGACCGTTGGGATGCCAACCCGGACGCGATTACCCACACCTGTGATGTGTTCCTGCCCTACCTTGAGCGATTCATGAAGGGGGTGGCATCGATGGCGGAGAACTATGTGATTGAGGGCGTCGACTTCCTGCCTGGCCAGATTGGCGCACTCGACGAACGAATTGAGCTGAGTGCTGTCTTCCTCGGGCGCTCCCGGATGACGCTGGAGCAGGTTAATCAGTTCCCTGGAAAGTCCCCCGGGTACGCGGCGTTACCTGAAGCCTTGCGTCGGCAAATCGCAAATGATGTGCCGGCCTGGAGCGACTGGATAGCCGCGCAGGCGAATGATTCAGGCTACCCTTATGTCGATATGGCCCTGGGCGATTTTGCGTCTCGGCTTGAGGAGGCATCAGCAGTGTTGGTGCGTTGATCTCGAAACAAAGACTCGATCCAAGGCAAAGAGGCAAAGGTTAAGTGGCAAAGGTCACACACGTTAAACAAACTGCAGTTCTCGTAGGTGATTGGCCCATTTAAAATCAGGCGACAGATCACGACTGTGAGCCAGGTTTGGGTGTGTGACGATGTTGTTGATGATGTTGTTGATGTTGTTGATAACGATGTTGTTGATATTGTTCAGATTGAAGTTTGAGGGCGGAGTAGAACTCGAGGATGGGACAGGATGGCGGGGAACGAACGGAAATGGGGCCGTCGGCAGTTTATAGCCACGACGGGTGCGATAGTGGGCGCTTTGACAGTGAATGGCACCGTCTGGGGAAAGGAGAGCGAGGTGACTGATTTCAGCGTAGTCACAAGGCGACTTGAAGCCGCCGTTGAGCGCGGATCTGTTCCCTGGGCAGCACTACTGGTGACGCGGGGTGGAAAAGACCTATATAAACACGCAGTTGGAACGGAGCTGGACCATGTAGATGTACTGCGCTCTGCTACCAAGATCTCAACTGTCACGGCGCTGATGACGCTTGTCGATCGCGGTTTGATTTCGCTGGACGATCCCGTATCGCGCTACATTCCATCCTTCAACGGAGAAAAGCAGGGAATCACCGTCAGACATCTGCTTTCGATGAACTCCGGCTTGCCCTGGTACTGTCCAGCGTTCTCTGATGCAATGCCGCTCGCCGAGGCCGCGGATATCATTGCACAGGAACCGCTGTCTGCCGCACCAGGTGCCCGCTTTATCTATGGCAATCTTTGTTGGACGGATGCTTCTCGAGTGGCGGAAG
>CAYGNA010000344.1:0-4801 GCA_964351065.1 uncultured Pseudomonadales bacterium | reverse complement strand
TTGCAGCAGAGCTGTCTGTAGTTGGGAGTTGGTCATTGGTTATCCTCTTGTGCTTGCTGTGCTTTTCTGTGCTTTTCAATCTCTGAAGTGTTGATAATTAAAAAGCTATTGAATGGTAATTATATTATCATCGTATGTGTGTATTACCTACTGGCTTCGCCTCGGTGGCCGGCAAGGTGCCTTACCAGACATTTAGCGTCACGTAGATACGGGATTGTGACGATCCGGCGGTTGCGACAAGATCCAGCCGTTTACCCTCCACCCCGATTGAGGAGAACTCGCGATGTCTCACCGTCAACACCTCTTCTCGTTGAGGGTGGGTTATGCGCTCCGCGAGGCCCTGGCTGAGGGTTACGGTCGCAGCGACCTGATTAAAGATCTCATCGCCGGGTTGACGGTCGGTGTAATCGCCATCCCGCTTGCGATGGCACTGGCCATTGCCAGTGGTGTACCACCGCAATACGGCCTGTATACAGCGATTATCGCAGGCGCGATTATCGCTTTCACAGGGGGTAGCCGCTACAGCATTTCCGGCCCGACAGCGGCTTTTGTTGTCATTCTGCATCCGCTGGCCGCAAAGTATGGCCTGGCCGGTTTGTTACTGGCATCCGTCATGGCGGGTGTCATGCTTATTATTATGGCCTATGCCCGCCTTGGCCGCTTTATCGAGTACATTCCGGAATCTGTGACGCTAGGATTTACGGGCGGCATCGCCATTGTGATTGCAGTCTTGCAGATACCGGATTTTGTCGGCGTAACAATCCCGGATATGCCGGAACACTTTGTCGGTAAACTTGCAGGCATCGGCAGCCATCTGTATCAGATTGATGCAGGCAGTACACTGATAGCGGGCTTTACGCTTGCGGTGATGATTTTCTGGCCACGACTGCGAACGCCAATTCCTCCCCATCTGCCTGCGCTGGTGCTGGCCTGTTTGCTGGGTGTGGCGCTGGGAAGTATGGGTGTCGAAGTCGATACCATAGGTTCGCGCTTCCACTACCTCTTGCCGGATGGCAGCGAAGCGGCCGGAATACCACCCTATCTGCCAACCGCCGACTGGCCCTGGAATCGACCAGGTGCTGATGGGCAACCCCTGGTCCTATCGATGGCACTGCTGTCAGACCTGCTACCTACCGCTTTTGCCATCGCCATGTTGGGCGCGATTGAATCCTTGCTGTGCGCCGTTGTACTCGACGGCATGTCAGGAAGACGTCACAGCGCTAACAGCGAATTGCTGGCGCAGGGCCTTGGCAACCTGATCACCCCCTTTTTTGGTGGCGTGACTGCGACAGCGGCGATTGCCCGCTCGGCCACCAACTTCAAGGTCGGTGCAGTATCGCCTGTTGCGGCAGCTATCCACGCTGTAGTCGTGCTGCTTGGGTTGTTGCTGTTCGCTGGCGCGCTCGCCTATGTCCCCATGCCTGCGATGGCAGCGCTGCTGATGGTCGTCGCCTGGAATATGAGTGAGGCGCCAAAATCACTCAAGTTGGTCAGGAAATCGCAGTCAGCAGATGTGTTGGTGTTTTTGACTTGCCTGTCGCTGACGGTCTTTACCGATATGGTGATCGCCATCACGACGGGCGTTGTTCTGGCCTCCCTGGTGTTTATGAAAGAACTTGCTGCGCTCACACAGGTAGTCGATGTTTCCCACAATCGTGTATTTGTGCAAAAGCCGCTGCCAGGCAACTGGAGAGTATTCAAGATCCGCGGTGCACTGTTTTTCGCCGCCGCAGATCGCATCTTCGGAGAACTGTCTCAACAGACCCAGGGTGCCGACGGCATTATCCTGCATATGCAGTACAACTCGTATCTTGATGCGGGAGGTTTATCGGCACTCGAAAAATTAATGATTCATTGTGAAAAGCATCAAGTCCCCCTGTATTTTTCCATGTGGCAGTTTCAACCGCTAAAGACCCTTGCAAAAGCGCGCAGCGAGGCCAAGGGGCCGCTGGATGTGTCATATGCCACGCTGGATGAAGCGATTGACGATGTATTGAACAAGAGTATTAATCATGAAGCTGGATGAAGCAGTTGACCTGGGTAAAAAAGGTGAGTGGCAAGAGGCACAGGTAAGAGTCAATCCGGCTGAGCCTACGCAATGGTTTGTGATGTTGTACGACGGTCGCAAAAAGTCATTTATCCTCGCTGACAATGACGATACGCCCATTGCCTCCGACGACCTTAACGAGTTGGTCCGGTTGATCCAGTCTCTAGCTTTGAAGGATTTCACTGTTTTTCTTTAATTCCCTAAGGAACGCCTCAATGAGCCACTATCCCCCATGCCCTGAATGCCAGTCAGCGTTCACCTATGAAGACCAGGATTTACTGATCTGCCCGGAATGTGCGCACGAATGGCCAAAGTCTGCCAGCGAGGGTCTGGCCGAGGAACCGGTTAAGGTGAAAGATGCGAACGGCAACGACCTTTATGAAGGCGATAACGCCACGCTAACTAAAGATCTGAAGGTTAAGGGTAGCTCGAGCGTGCTAAAAATCGGCACAAAAATTCGGATTAACCGTATCGTTGATGGTGATCACAATATCGATTGCCGCGTCGATAAAGTCGGCGAAATGATGCTGAAATCAGAATTTGTCAAAAAGACCAGTGCCTGATTGTTTTGCACTGCACGTTTCCGGATGCACTTTTCCTTTGGCGCCTTTCCTGCTGTTCTAGTCCTGCTGTTCTGGTTTTGCTGTTCTTAACCCGCCGGCCGTATTGTTAGAAGAAATTAATCAACGTCGGGATAGCGCCACACAGGGCAACGGCTGATTGGCGCTGTTCCACCCATGTTTGTGTCTCTTTCAATCAGGGTTGAAAACTGATGAGGCAGTGTCAGTACTGATGTTGTAAAGTCGCGCGTTAAGCCATTTCGGCTGCTTGCTGGTTGGAGTTGATGGATTGGGTGCGGATAATGGAAACAGACGGCAATCGGACGACTGGGCCATGAGTACCCACGAACACTGGATGGCAGAGGCGCTGCTACTGGCCGAGGCAGCAGGTGCCAATGGCGAGGTACCGATTGGCGCTGTCGTTGTGCTGGGCGATAAGATTGTCGGCCGCGGTGAAAACCGGACGATTACAGACAGCGACCCAACTGCACACGCGGAAATTGTCGCGCTGCGGGACGCGGGTCGCACCATTGGCAATCATCGTCTCGTCGGCGCGTCGCTGTACGTAACGATAGAGCCCTGCTCCATGTGTGCCGGGGCCCTGGTGCATGCGCGGGTTGCTTCGCTGTATTTCGGCGCCAGGGAGCCACGGGCCGGGGCGGCCGGCTCAACCATCGACGTATTGGGAAATCCAGGCTTGAATCATCGCGTGGCGGTTTACCCTGGCGTTTGCGATCTGGCTGCAGCAGATTTAATGACAACATTCTTTAGGGCGCGGAGAAGTTAAATGCATCTATGGGGCGCTCGGGCGCTATCTGAGTTTCGCCTTGAAAGGCTGGTTTCTGACATTGGCGCACGGGTCACAGGTGTGAGCAGCGTCGATGCGCGCTATGTCCACTTTGTTGAAACCAGGGTGGCACTGACAGAGGATGATCAGAAGGTGCTGAGCGCGATCCTGACCTATGGCGAGGGCGACGGCGAAGTCCCGCTGACGGAAGAAAATATTCGTTTGGTAGTGCCCAGGCCCGGCACGATTTCTCCCTGGAGTTCCAAGGCGACAGACATTGCCCACATTTGTGGACTCGATCGCGTTGCGCGTATTGAACGAGGTATCGCGTTTGGTTTTGGCACAACCAAGTCACTCACTGCAGCTGCCTGGCAGGCGATTGACGCCATACTCCACGACCGCATGACCGAGGTTGTGCTGACCTCTATGGAGGCGGCCGCGGCGCTGTTCCAGCATGATCCCGCGCGTGCACTTGGAACTGTACCCCTGCTAAAAGATGGCCGCGATGCGCTCGTCATTGCCAATCAGACCCTGGGTATGGCACTGGCGGAAGACGAGATAGATTACCTGGCAGCTGCCTTTCTTGAACTTGGCCGCGACCCGACCGATGTGGAACTGATGATGTTTGCGCAGGCCAACTCGGAGCACTGCCGTCACAAGACCTTCCGCGCGAGTTGGCGCATTGATGGCACGGCAATGCCGCACAGTCTCATGGATATGATTCGTAATACGTTTGATCACACCAACGGTGAGAACGTGTTGAGCGCTTATGAGGATAACGCCTCGGTAATAGTCGGTAGCAGGGGGCAGCGGTTCTACCCTGATCCGGCTGGTCGCGAGTACAACTTTCATGAGGAAGAAATTCACATCCTGATGAAAGTAGAGACACATAATCACCCAACGGCTATTGCCCCTTTTTCGGGTGCTGCCACGGGATCGGGCGGGGAAATCAGGGATGAAGGCGCTGTGGGTCGTGGCTCCAAACCCAAAGTTGGGTTGACGGGCTATACAGTGTCCAATCTCCGACTGCCGGAGCATCGTGAGCCATGGGAAATCGATCACGGGAAGCCTGCCAGGATTGCCTCGGCACTCGACATCATGATTGAGGCCCCGATTGGCGGCGCTGCATTCAACAACGAGTTTGGGCGTCCTAACATCTGTGGTTATTTCCGCACATTTGAGATGGAAGTGGACGGTGAAGTTCGCGGCTATCACAAGCCGATTATGATCGCTGGTGGTCTGGGCAACATCCGTGCACAGCATATTGAGCAGCATGCAATCGATCCGGGTGCCGTTCTCATTGTTCTTGGTGGCCCTGCGATGCTGATTGGCCTGGGTGGCGGTGCTGCCTCATCCATGGCAACCGGCGCCAGTGATGCGGAACTTGATTTTGCCAGTGTACAGCGT
>CAYGNA010000343.1:3442-4803 GCA_964351065.1 uncultured Pseudomonadales bacterium | reverse complement strand
TGTGATTGTGCCTACCAATATCTGCTCAATCCAAGATCAGTCGGACTAAGTATCTTGTTCGATACACTCCCGGATGCGGCAATCCTTGACGTCACACTCGTCTATCCGGATGAAAAAAACAGCTTCTGGCGCTGCCTCAGCGGTAGTATCCGAACAATAGAGGTGGATCTGGCCACGTTCAACCCGGGCGACGTGACAGATGTGAACAGTTGGCTGAAAGCGCGGTGGCACGAAAAGGAAAAGCGCATTCAGAACCATCATGCACCCGCCTCTGGGGTATAATCCCGTGCTCTGGAGGAACCCATGTTA
Source organism: uncultured Pseudomonadales bacterium (assembly GCA_964351065.1). Classification (GTDB taxonomy): domain Bacteria; phylum Pseudomonadota; class Gammaproteobacteria; order Pseudomonadales; family Azotimanducaceae; genus JANQJA01. The sequence goes on along the minus strand of CAYGNA010000343.1, from coordinate 4,494 downwards.
TTACCGATCTCTGCCCTGGTGGGTGGCATACTGCTGCTGATTCTGAGCGCAGACAAATTTGTTGAAGGTGCAGCAGCAACGGCAAAACGTGCCGGTCTGCCACCATTGCTTATTGGCATGGTTGTCATCGGTTTCGGCAGTTCAATGCCAGAAATGGTGATCTCCGGGCTTTCTGCCTGGGACGGCAACCCGGGGCTTGCAATAGGTAATGCACTCGGCTCCAACATCAGCAATATCGCACTCATTCTTGGTCTTACTGCGGTGATCAGTCCCATCGCTGTCAATTCGAGCGTGCTAAAACGTGAACTGCCAATGCTGGCGGGCATTACTTTTGTGGCGGCGTTCCTGATGATTTCCGATGGTCGCCTGGACGTCATTGACGGCTGGATTCTAATTGGTGTGTTTGGCGTGGTGATGTCCTGGAGCATTTATGCGGGTATGAACACCCCTGGCGACGAACTGGCAGTTGCTCTCGATGAGCAACTCAGTGAACCGCTTAGTCTCACACGGGCGCTGATCTACCTTGTTGGGGGGCTCGTTTTCCTGGTGCTGAGTTCAAGAATCATGGTCTGGGGTGGTGTGGAAGTGGCACACACCCTCGGCATCAGCGACCTTCTGATTGGCCTGACCGTCGTGGCCATAGGCACCTCACTGCCCGAACTGGCGTCTTCCATTGCCGCGGTAAGAAAGAATGAACATGAACTGGCACTGGGTAACATCATTGGTTCGAACATGTTTAACACGTCCATCGTCCTTGGCATTACCGGCCTGATAGCACCCACTGCTCTCGAGCCCGGCATTATCGTTCGAGACTTTCCGGTCATGATTGTGCTCACGCTCGTTCTGTTCATCATGGGGTTCTGGTTTAAAGGCCCGAATTCTGGCCGGATTAATCGCGTCGAAGGCAGCCTGCTGCTGGTTGGCTACGTGGGCTACAACATTGTGCTGCTCATCACAGCAATTAGCAGTTCCTCCACAACCTAGCAGTCGCACCCTTGCACCTACGCCTGCACCTATAGGCTTGTAACTACTGGCTTGTAACTACTGGCTTG
>CAYGNA010000343.1:0-3342 GCA_964351065.1 uncultured Pseudomonadales bacterium | reverse complement strand
GGCTTGTAACTACTGGCTTGTAACTACTGGCTTGCAACTACCGGCTTGCAACTACTGTCTTGTAACTACTGGCTTGGAACTACAGAGATACAACTACAGACACGTAACTACAGCCTGGCACTCACAGGCTAGCGCAGCAGTTCACCGCAGTTAAGGTCTTCGATAACCGAAAGATTTCGATCAAGCATACATTCTGCCAGTTGCCGCCCGCGCTCATTGGCAGTATCCAGGGTGCCGCACACGGTGATGGGATAGATCAGGCAGAAGAGCGTGAGCACACGATAGTCCTGCCAGGCTGTCTCCATATCATAGGTGACGCCATGACTGGCCAACGTATCAACATAGGTCTTGAGCAGTTCCCGCTCAATCTGCCGACGCAGCGGCACCTGCAGGCTCTGGCAGACAAAATAGGTCAGGTCAAACATGGGATAACCTTTCCCGGAAATTTGCCAGTCCATCACCACAACCTCATCATCGCTTCCCTGGTAGATAAAGTTGTCCTGGCGAAAATCACCGTGAATAAACGAGTAGGCCGGTGAGACCTGCTGCAGGGTCTCGACGTAGCGCTCACCCACCTTTCTGACCAGGTCAAGGGACGCGGGCGTGAAGTGATCAGCAAACTTTTCTATTGCTGGCTCAAGCGCAGGGACGTAAACCATGTCACGCAGTTTATGTGCTTCTGCATCGCACATCATGTCGTACATCCAGCCATTTTCAGGTTCGTGGACACCGTTCCAGAAGCCCGCGTGTAATGCCGCAATCTTCTTCACCTTGTCAAAGGCTTCGGCCTCTGACGACCCTACAATCTGGTCATTGGGCGCAACATCACCCAGGTCTTCCATCAACAGCACAAAATCGTAGGTCTCCTGGTTAACATCACCGTAGTAGGTCTTTGGCACGCGGAACGGACAACTCTGGCCAATCTTGTTGTAGAAGTTGGTTTCGCGATTATAAAAATCCAGCACCTGGGCGACGCCCCGGTTTTCATTACGCGCGGCACACTTGGCAATGAAGGTATCGGGCAATGCTTCTGGTGATTCATACTCCACAGCCAACCGGGCAAGTTCCGCCATGAGACCAACGCCTGCCCCCACAACTTCATGCCTAACCGCTGTGACCCTGGATTCAAGCTGACCCGTGGTTTGCAGCGCGGCCGTGAGCCACTCAGCGGTGATTTCCCCGGTATGTTCAACAACATCAACCATGTCTGATTCCCTTTATTTTTCTTTGGTTTCTTATTTTTGGTTTTTGGCTTTTGGCTTTTGGCTTTTGGACGCTATCGAAGTCGGCTGCGCTGCCACGTGTGCTGCCTTAGGTACATACTGACAAAACTTACTGTTTGTAGATGAAAACGCCAAGCTTGCCTGTCTTGTCCACAGAAGCCCGGTACATGCCAGCCGAGTTGAATGAATACACTATATTACCGGTTCCGTCGAGCCCAATAATTCCGCCATCTGCACCCATTTCTACCAGTTTTTGCTGCACCACCGCATCGGCAGCCTGCTGCAGGGAGACGGACTGATATGCAACACGGGCGCAGATATCGTGGGCCACGGCAGCACGAATAAAATACTCACCGTGACCGGTCGCTGAAATGCCACAAACCCCATTTATTGCATAAGTACCTGCGCCAATAATGGGCGAATCGCCAACCCGGCCATACCGCTTGTTGGTCATGCCGCCTGTTGAAGTGCCGGCCGCAATGGTACCGCTACTGTCCAGTGCCACTGCACCCACGGTCCCCAATTTCTTGTCGATCAGCGCATTCATGATGTCATCATCTTCTGACAGTTCTGCACGGGAATTGTCTTCTGCCTTGACGCGCTCAAGCTGCAATCGACGCCGTTCTGTTTGAAAATAGCTGTTGGGCACAAAATCGAAACCTGCTTCTGCGGCGAAAGCTTCTGCGCCCTCCCCAACAAGCATCACGTGGGGCGAGTCTTCGAGCACCGCATTGGCCAGGGTAATGGGATTTTTGATTCTGGTGACCCCGGCGACCGCACCCGCATTCAGGTCGCGTCCGTCCATGATTGAAGCATCCATTTCAACCTGGCCTTCGTGGGTAAACACCGCGCCCCGCCCGGCGTTAAACAGCTCGGAATCTTCCATGACCATAATCGCGGCAATCACAGCTTCCCGCGCGGTGCCACCGGCATTCCGCTTCTCGTGACCCCGCGTCACGGCAAGGGTCAGCATCCCGGTATAAGCGGCTTCAAGTTCTGGCGTCATGCGATCCCGTGTAATGGTGCCAGCACCACCATGTATCACAATCGCAATCGGTGAACTGGCAACACCTTCAGCAGAGGTAGAAGTCATTGTAGTCATGAAAGAAATACCTATCAGGGTAGTCAGCAGTTTTTTTAGCTTCACGCGGCTTGATTCCTGTCCAAAAAGTCGACCATCGAAGTCTCTACTAAACCACAGTTCAGTAAAAAAGGCTTGTGGATCATCTATGCTGGTGAGAAATCGACGCTGCCAGCGCCGCTTAGAAAAAATGCCTGACCTTGTCTTTGTAGGAACGACTCATTTTGACCGAGCTGTTGTTGGCCAGCACCAGGAAAAATTCACCGTTCATGTGTGAGCAGACCTTTACCACCCGCTCAAGATTGACAATCGTGCTGCGGTGAACCCGCTGAAACACGGCCGGATCAAGTTGCTGCTCAAGCTCTTTCATGGTGATTCGCATGATATGGGTTTGGTCATTGGCGTGCACACACATGTAATCACCCGCGGCGTCTATCCAGTCGATATCCCTGACGGCTACAAGGCTGACCTCACCAGCATCCCTGATCGCGAGCTTTAGGGGGTAGGTACGCAGGCTCGTCGTCTCTTCAACCAATTCTGAGAAACAAGCCTCGGATATCCCGGTGATGCTAATAACCAACTCCAGTAAACGTTGCTTGTCGGTTACTGCGTCACGCTGATTAAAATGCTCACGCGCACGTTCAATGGCATCTCGCAGTCGATCGTCGTCCACAGGTTTCAGCAGGTAATCCACGGCATGTACCTCAAATGCGCGCACGGCAAACTCATCGAACGCAGTGACAAATATCACCAGTGGCATGTTGTCCTGCTGGAGGTTTCGCACGACTTCAAAGCCATCGATCCCAGGCATCTGGATATCGAGAAATACCAGGTCTGGCTGGAGTTCAGCGATGGCAACAAGCGCCTCCCGACCATTGTTGCATTCACGCAGGATCTCGATATCGTCGATCTGCTCAAGTCGAAGCCGAAGCCCTTTCCGCGCTAACGGCTCATCATCAACAATCAGCGTTTTCATTCTGTCCCCGTATCGAATGGAATCCTGATTTCTATCTGCAAACCATGCGGCAACGCTGGCAC
>CAYGNA010000342.1:0-4806 GCA_964351065.1 uncultured Pseudomonadales bacterium | reverse complement strand
GTTTACGCCAGTGCCAACGGCTGTCCCGCCCAACGGCAACGCCTTGAGCCTTGGCAACATTTGTTCAAGCCGGGCTGTACATTCTTCTACCTGGGACGCCCAGGCGCCCATTTCCTGCCCCAATGAAAGTGGCATGGCATCCATCAGGTGAGTTCGACCCGTCTTGATTAAGTGCGATTCCCTGCGCGCCCTGGTACGGACAGCAGCAGCAAAGTGCACCAGAGCCGGTAACAGTTCCCGCTCGATCTCGAGTACCGCGGAAACCTGGATACAACTCGGAATCACGTCGTTGCTGCTTTGTGACATGTTCACGTCGTCGTTCGGATGAACGTCAGCACCAGCAAGGTTCGCCAGCACCTCATTCATGTTCATATTGGTGCTGGTGCCCGAACCGGTCTGAAACAGGTCTACCGGGAACTGGTTAAGGTATTGCCCAGCCACAATGGCATTAGCTGCTGTTTTGATCGCCTGGGTTTTCCTGTCATCGAGTACTCCGAGACTATTATTCGCGGCAGCCGCTGCCAATTTGATCAGGGCAAGTCGCTGCACAAAAGCAGCAGGCAAACGCCGGGTCGAGAACTGAAAGTTCTGTACGGCGCGTTGGGTCTGCGCGCCATACAGTGCGTCCGAGGGCAGCTCGAGTTCGCCCATACTGTCATGTTCTTTGCGTGTGCTCATGCCAATTTCCTCCTGATTTTACTTTTGCAGCGGGATTTGTAAGCCTGTCTGTCTATCTCCTACCCTGAAAGAGACTTCCATGAGCACCCGATACCAGCAAGCCGCCACCATTGAATCAGGTGGCAAGACCTTCGATATCTACCCGTTTCAGTCAGTGTCCAGCAAATATGCTGTGCAGAGCCTACCTTATTCGCTAAAGATATTGCTTGAGAACCTGCTTCGACACGGTCACGAGGATTTTGTAACCAATGATGACATTGAGGCATTGGCTGGTTGGGACCCCGCTGCAACACCATCCCAGGAAATCGCTTTTGTACCAGCACGCGTGCTCCTGCAGGACTTCACTGGCGTACCTGCGATTGTTGACCTCGCGACCATGCGGGATGCCATGCTTGACCTGGGCGGGGACCCAGGCCGCATCAACCCGCTAAGTCCTGTTGAACTGGTTATTGATCACTCAGTGATGGTCGACTTCTTCGGCAACGACAATGCGCTGGAGAAAAATACGGCAGTCGAAATTGAACGTAATCTTGAGCGCTATCAATTCCTTCGCTGGGGACAGCAGGCATTCAAGAATTTCAAGGTTGTACCACCAGGTACCGGTATTGTGCACCAGGTTAACCTTGAATACCTGGCACGGGGTGTGTTTACCACCGAGATCAACGGCAGGCAAATTGCCTATCCCGACACACTGGTAGGCACTGATTCCCATACAACAATGATTAATGGTCTAGGCGTCCTGGGGTGGGGTGTTGGCGGCATCGAAGCGGAAGCGGCTCTGCGTGGTCAGCCCGTCACCATGCTGATTCCACAGGTCGTCGGCTTTAGACTTGATGGCGCACTGACTGAAGGAGCAACTGCCACGGATCTTGTGTTGACTGTGACAGAGCAATTGCGCCAGCACGGAGTTGTTGGCAAGTTTGTCGAGTTTTTTGGTCCAGGGCTAAAGCACCTGACCCTGGCTGACCGCGCCACCATAGCCAACATGGCGCCAGAGTATGGGGCCACCTGCGGTATCTTTCCGGTTGATGCCGAAACGATACGCTACCTTCGCCTCACCGGACGTAAAGAGGAAACACTCGACCTTGTTGAAACCTACATGCGGGCGATGGGGCTGTGGCACGACGATTCAACGCCAGAGGCTCGTTACTCATCTCTCCTCACGCTCGATCTTGGTGATGTCGTGCCGTCAATTGCCGGCCCCAAGCGTCCCCAGGACAGAATTCCGCTGGACAGTGCAAGTAGCAGTTTTGCGCAAACCCTGCGTGAGTTTAAGGACCTTGGACTGATGCCCGTGGTGGAAGAAAGATTCGAGGAAGAAGGCGGCTCAACCGGGGCCGATCCGACAACCGGGGCGGTAGCCGTCGACTACAACAACAGTTCGTTTGAACTGGAACACGGGGCCGTGGTGATTGCTGCCATCACAAGTTGCACCAATACCTCCAACCCCGCAGTCATGGTTGCAGCCGGACTGCTCGCCAGGCGCGCCCGGGCACTTGGCCTTGTTGCCAGACCCTGGGTAAAGACCAGCCTCGCACCAGGTTCCAAAGTGGTAACGGATTACCTGGTAAAAACCGGCTTAATGGAAGATCTCGAGGCACTCGGCTTCTATGTCGTCGGCTATGGCTGCACAACCTGCATTGGCAACTCGGGTCCGCTGCCGGGGGAAATAGCAACCGCGATTCATGAGGGTAACCTGCTTGTAGCTTCCGTCCTCTCGGGCAATCGAAACTTTGAAGGCAGAATCCACCAGGATGTCCGCACAAACTATCTCGCCTCACCACCACTGGTGGTGGCTTATGCCATTGCAGGCAACATGAATATGGATCTGTACAAGGATCCGCTCGGCACAGGTGTAGATGGAAAACCCGTATTTCTGAAAGATCTGTGGCCAACAAGCCGCGACATCAGTGACGTCATTGAATCAACTATCGACGCCGAGATGTTTGCTTCACAGTACAAAGACGTTTACACAGGCAATGCCACCTGGAACGCACTGCCTGTCAAGGAAAGCAAATTGTACGACTGGCCTGTCTCAACCTACGTACAGCGTCCCCCATTCTTCCAGAACATATCCCGGGAGATTCCAGACGTCACTGATATCGATAAGGCGCGTGTGCTGATCAAGGTAGGTGACAGCGTGACGACCGACCACATTTCACCCGCTGGTGCGATTGCTACAGCGAGTCCGGCTGGCGAGTACCTGCAGTCACACCAGATAACTCCCCACGACTTCAACTCGTATGGCGCAAGGCGTGGTAACCATGAAGTAATGATGCGTGGCACTTTTGCCAATATCAGGCTGAAGAACCAGCTTGCCCCTGGCACTGAGGGGAGTTGGACCAACTACCTGCCCGAGGACAGGCAAACTTCGGTGTTCGAGGCATCAGAGCAGTACCGCACAACAGGCACACCGCTCATTATTCTCGCCGGCAAAGAATATGGAACGGGTTCATCACGCGACTGGGCAGCCAAAGGGCCGGCATTACTGGGGGTTCGAGCGGTGATTGCCGAGAGTTATGAGCGAATTCATCGTTCTAACCTTGTTGGTATGGGAATCCTGCCACTCCAGTATGAGTCGGGCACATCAGCCGATACGCTGGGACTCGATGGCAAGGAGTTCTATACCATTGCAGCCATCAGTGCTGGTCAATCCACGGCCCGGGTGACGGCGGAATCTACCGATGGCAATGTCATCGAGTTTGAAACGACAATTCGGATTGACACGCCCAATGAGTTCGCTTATTTCCGGAACGGCGGCATCCTGCACTATGTACTGCGACGACTGGCAGACTGATTATTCTCACCCGGCAGCTGTCTACCTCAGCTGCCGGTACCAAAAAAGTGGTGTATTACTCGTTCAGAATTGCGCGCAACTCAAGTGCAACTTCGCTCAGTTTTGACTGGATCGCGCGGGTGTTGCGCGGCCCCATGCGCAACAACTGCTTCTGTGCATCCGACAACCCCTCCAGTTTCGGGTCTTCATACTCATAGGTCACAACCGGCCTGACCAGGCGAACGGGTTCAGTTTTCACCGGAGTCTCGAGCATGCGTCCAATTGCCTTGAAGACGATATCGTCAAACTTTGTGCTGGGATAGCCCAATTCGTCAAACGCCTGCTGGAACAGCGGCTTCAGCAGTACGTAAAACTCTGCCGCACGGCGTGCATCAACTGATGCCAGAATGTCGGTCACCCTGTTGTAGCGAACATAGGAGTCTTCATCCATCAGGAACACATCCCCGGCAATCTCGCGCGCCACAAAAGGTGCCTCGGGTGCCAGGAACGTGATTTGTTGCCGTGGAATACTGCCATTTGACACATTGTCCGTTAGAACCACCACCTTTCGGATCAGTTCATTGGTCCCTAACCAGCCGTTTATACCCTCATCCCGTGTCAGGCTGACAACGCCGTCACGTACCAGCGCATCACTGTCGTCCAGCCTGGGCAGCACAAATGCAGGCTCTGGCACTGGTTCCGGTGTGACCACCACGGGCTCAGGCGTTGGTTCTGGTTGTGGTGGCAGAGGTTCTGGCTCCGGTTCCGCCACAGGCGCCGGGATCACAACTGGCTCACTGACGACGTTCTCTGGCGCGTCATCGCTGACAAGCACCATCACCAGGTAGCCAACAAGAAGCAGACCAACAACAACAAGCGCAATGAGTAATGGTTTATTTTGAGACATCAGGTTCAGCTTAGAAAAATGTTCCTTATTGTTACGGGACAGGCCCGACAGCACAACCACCGCACGCCGAATTCACCGTATTTCCATATTTTCAGAGACTTAGCCGGCTTTTCTTGCGTGCATTTTAGAGAATTGATGTATCAGGCGAACAACGAACCGAGCGATGTCGGCGTAACTACCCCCCGCTCGGTCACAATGGCGGTGACCAGTGATGCCGGGGTTACATCAAAGGCCGGATTAAACGCGGGTGTACCAGGCGGCGCTGTCTCTTCACCTGCAAAACCCAGCACCTCGGCGGCATCTCGTTCCTCAATCGGAATGAGGCTACCGGTCGCCGTCGCGAGGTCAATGGTTGAAGTTGGACAGGCAACGTAAAACGGCAGGCCAAAGTGCTGGCAGAGGCCCGCAAGCCCCAATGTGCCAATTTTGTTGGCCACATCGCCAT
>CAYGNA010000341.1:0-4827 GCA_964351065.1 uncultured Pseudomonadales bacterium | reverse complement strand
CGGCCGCACCGTCTATAGTGATGGTTGGGTCGTCGACAAGCCGTGGCTGTCCAAGGTATTTGATACAACTGGCATCAGGCAGGAGTTCAGTATCAGTGCGCTGGAGATGATTCTCAGCGAAAAGCAGATGGAAATCTGGCACGCCACCAAAGACGATCTGCTGGACGAAATGCAACTCAATCGTCACCGGGCCAGCTACGATGCCTTTGTCATCCAGGAAACCTTTGTGCGCACGCGAGATAAAACACGCTAAATCCTGCCTGGCAACTACACACCGGCTCTCTTTTTTGCGAGGCGGCATAACCCAATGTCCGTCGTCATTTCGACCGCAGCGGAGAAATCTCAAACCCGGGATCTCTCCACTACAGCCCACCGGGCTTTCGGTCGAGAAGACAGGAGAGCAACCGACGGCTTCACCATGCCCACATCATTTCGACCGCAGCGGCGCAGCCCAAATCCCGTCATTCCGACCGCAGCGGAGAAATCTCAAAATCTTATAGAGAACCTCAAATGATCGCGTGACGAATTTTGGAAGAGACCCATTCGCTGACCACCACTGTCAGCAGGATACACAGCAAGATCACAGACACCTGCTGCCAGGCCACAATATTGATCGACGATTGAAGCTCAAGCCCAATGCCGCCGGCGCCCACCAGACCCAGTACCGTTGATTCACGAATATTGATGTCCCAGCGGAAAACCGCTGTACCGGCAAAAGCCGGTGCTATCTGGGGCCAGATGCCATACGAAATCACCTGGGCACCACCCGCGCCCGTCGCTGCAATAGCCTCGACCTGGCCTGGATCAATCTCCTCTATTGCCTCATAAATCAGCTTCGCCAGAAAGCCAATAGAGCGAAGCGTAATCGCAATAATACCGGCCAGCACGCCTGGCCCAAGGATAGTCACCAGCAGCAAGCCCCAGATCAGCGAATTGATCGAGCGCGACGCAACAATCACAAACAGCGCAGCCGGTCGCACAAATCGGGTTGATGGTGTGGTATTGCTCGCCGCGAGAAACGCAATAGGTGTTGCCAACACTATCGCAAGGGCGGTGCCGAGCGTTGCAATGTTGATGGTATCCCACAGCGGCCGCCACAGGTCGCCCAGGTATTCCCAGCGAGGCGGCACCATTCGCGCGCCAATATCAGCAGCAACCGCCGGGGCATCCTCAACAAAAAACCACTCGGTGTTTTCAGAGATCACCTGCCAGCAGTAGACAAATGTTGCCACCAGCAACAGCCAGCCGAACCAGCGCATGACGCGTACGGACCATGAATATTTCTGCCAGGTAAAACCTGCCACTTTTATTGCACCCTCGCGCGTACGAAGCCGGACACGTACTCCGACACCATCACAATCGCAATAATGATGATAAGAATCGCCGCGGCAGTATCAAACTCATATCGGTCAAATGCCGTATTCAGTGTGGCCCCGATACCGCCACCGCCCACAATGCCAACCACTGCTGACTCGCGAAAGTTGATGTCCAGTCGATACAGGGATAGCCCGACAATTCTTGGCATCACCTGGGGCTGTATGGCGTAGTTAACCCACTGCAGCCAGGTCGCGCCTGTTGCCTTGATCGCCTCGGCCTGCAGCGGGTCCATGGATTCGATGTCCTCGGCAAGCAGTTTGCCAAAAAAGCCTATGGTTGCCACAACCAGCGTGACCAGACCAGCAAATGGCCCAAAGCCAAACATGGCAACAAAAAAGATTGCCAGGATAACTTCCTGAAAACTCCGTGAGCCAGCGATGATTATTCGGCAAATGTAATAGACAGGGCGGGGAGAAATATTGCGGGCAGCACCGAGGCCAATGGGCAGGGAGAGCAGGATACCAAGTACCGTTGCTGCACCCGTCATCGTCAGGCTTTCGATGAGCCCCTGACTGATGTCACGCCACTGTGAGGTAAAATCAGGTGCCGCAAAGGCCGCCACAAACACCGCACCACGAGACAACCCCTCGGCAATGCGCTCGACGTTCACATCAATCGTGCCCACGGCTGCCGCGAGGTAGATCGCGGCACAAATACCGAGCAACCAACGGAGCCACTTTGAGGCAATCAGGGGCGGTGGTCGCCAGGCGCCTGCGTCAAATGTGGCGCTCATTTCCGAATTCACAGGAGTCCCGCCATGTGTTCTGCTGGCGGTTCACCTGATTTTGCCGCTTTCGACTCACCCCCCTCCCGGGTTGCAGTCCAGTCTTCTTCACCATAAATCTCTGAAAGCCTGGCATCATTGAGCTCATCGGGACTGCCGTCAAAAACAATCGCGCCCGCCTTCAACCCGACGATCCGCGGCACAAACATTTTCGCCAACGCCACATCATGAATATTGATGATGGCTGCCAGGTTTTTCTCGCGGCAGATTTCGACAATCAACCTCATGATTTGCCGCGCGGTGCGTGGATCGAGGCTGGCAGTGGGTTCATCAACGAGCAGCACATCCGGGTGTTGCAACACAGCCCGGGCAATACCAACACGTTGCCGCTGGCCGCCGGAGAGTTCATCGGCCCGCTTGTCATAATGTGCGGCAAGGTCGACCCGACAGAGCAAATCATAAGCTTCCTGCACGGTTTCCTGCGGAAACCGTCTGAGAAAACTCCGCCAGAAACCCACGTACCCAAGCTGGCCGGACAATACGTTTTCCATCACGGTGAGCCGCTCGATGAGCGCGTATTCCTGGAAAATCATTGCCATTCGACGCCTTGCCTGGCGCAGCTTACGTCGATTCAAAGCGGTAATATCAACATCGTCCAGCAAAACGCGGCCGCCGCTCGGTTCCACCAACCGATTAACGCAGCGGATCAACGTGCTCTTGCCAGCGCCGGAAGGACCAATCAACGCAAGCACCTGGCCGGCTGCTACCGTAAGGGAAACGCCGTTCAGCGCCGTGTCCCCGGTTGCGTAGCGCTTACTCAAATCTACCAGTTTCAGCATCCGTGACTACCGGTCCTGAAACAGGGGCGTTTGAAAGGCTTATTCAGGATGTCCGCAGAATCAACGACAGGCATAAGAAACCTCGTTAGCACGATCAATATTGCGAATCACTTCCCAGTACTGCTTATAGGTGATCGGTATAAATTGTTCCTCACCCGACTGCTTGAACTCAGCCAGCAGTTTGGTACCCGTCCAGTCAAATGTCGAAAAGGCAAGACGCACTTTTTCAGCAAGGGCGGGCGCGAGATTGTTGACATGGCCAAACGCGGTGGTCGGAAAAGTCTGCGAGCGGTACAGCACTGTCACCGCGTCCGGACTGATTACACCCCGGGCGATCATTCGCTCTTTTACCGAGTTGGCAATGGCACCTGCCTCATAATCCTTGTTCACAACGCCAAGCAGCGTGTTGTCATGTTTGCCCGAGAACGTGAACTGATAATCGCGCTCCCCGACCAGGCCAAACTCACTTTCCAGCATTGCGGAGGGTGCCTTGAAACCGGAGTTGGAGGTCGGAGACGAAAACGCAATTGTCCGACCTTTCACCCCTTCAACCGTCTCGATACCACTGCCTGGATAAGTGATCAGTTCCATTTCATAGCCAAAACTGCCGTCACCCGCCGCCATCATGGAAAAAGGCACAAATCCGGCACAGTTGACCGCAAGTGGCGTTGAGCCCGTGTTGAAACCGGCTACATGCAACCGTCCTGAGCGCATGGCCTCAATTTGCGCCGCATTTGACTGGACCGGAAAGAACACCACTCGCTTACCCGTAACTGTTTGCAGGTGGTCAAGAAATTCAGACCAGACATCGCGATAGACAGCCGGGTCCTCAACTGGCGTATAGGCAAAGATCAGGGCCCGCGGATCAATAAAGTCACGGACGGGTACATCCGCAACCAGATCGCCGTCCACATCACAGTACCGCGCATCCAGGTCGCCATGAGGACACTCCGCTGCAGAAAGTGGCCCCACTGAAAGAAAAAAGATAGACGCAACAAAAATTGACCGCAGCAACTTCATGTAGGTACTTCCAACAATTGAAGCCGTTAGCCTATCACGACAAATGTCGGCAATCTTCTCGCGCTACAATGGTCGACAAACCAACCTGGAGTCGGGAGTTTTGATGGCGCGCAAGTACCCGAGATACTCGATCTTTTTTATTGTGGTAATGATTGTGATGGCGCTGGGATTGCTCTGGTCAGCAAGCAGTGACGGCGCCGAAAGCGCGGTGCAAATTAGGATCACGTTGGCAAAAAGTGAACCGGGTAGCTGATTTTGGTGACGGCAACGTCCTTTTCACCAAACTCGAACAGCTGGACGCGGCGCAGTATCTTGCCAATCATCTCCTCGTCTTTCAGCTCTGACTCAAGCACGTCGCACTCAGACACGGTGCCATCCGGCAGAATCACCAGTTCCAGCACAACCTTGCCCAACAGCCCCGGATTTTTCCGAAGCGCACGGTTGTATATCGCGTAGATCGCCCCCTTGTTTGCATCAAAGACGCGCCGTACTTCTTCAATACTGCGCACGGAAACATTATCGGGTCTCAGCATGCGAACCGCGCCTATGCTCGTGACAACTTCCTCGGGTGGTGCTTCAACCATAGTCGTCTCTCGGCCGGCCAGCGCGATGCCACCTGTTTCGCGCGATAGCTCAGCAACGTTGACGCTCGCCTGGCGGCCACCCTTGCTTGATGTCAACAGCGCCCTGTCGACAGAAGCCGCTTCACCCGCACCCTGCCGGATTGTTGCTGTGTCGTTCAGCTTGTCCCTGTCTACAGCAGCACGCATATCCGCAAGATCGTCACGGAAGGCAAGCAGGCCAGACACGGCGGCCTGTTCCCTTGCCGGTTTGACAGTTTGCGGGACGGGCGCCTGCATCACCGGT
>CAYGNA010000340.1:0-4844 GCA_964351065.1 uncultured Pseudomonadales bacterium | reverse complement strand
TCAGTTCGCTGATTGCGCCTTCCAATAATCCCCCGATGTCGGTGTTCTGGCGCACAATGTCTCGCGTACCGGCGTTGTCTCTGAATACTGCGATTTCCTCAACCAGACCGGCAAGGTGCCGGGTAGACCGGACAACATCGCCGGTAAACTCGAACGATTGAGTATCAGTCGCATGTCTCTCCTTGAGAAGCCTTGCCAGCGCTTGCGCTGCACTCATTATTTCATCCAGCGGATCTCCCAGTTCAGCGGTGGCGGCTGCCAGAAAGGTGCGTTTCGTCAGATTTGACTCGTTCAACAATTCAGCGCGTATCAATTGTTCATCCCAGAGTGCCTGCAGCCTTTCGATATCGTTGTAGAACTGGGTTTGATCACTGATTGTTACGGCGCTCATAATTGTCGTCCCATCCGATCGCTTCAGCGGAATGATGTTGATGTCGTGGCGTTTGCTGTCGTCAAGCTTAAGCTTTTGATCTTTCATCATCCCGGATACGCAAGCCTGCGGTTCAATACCGATCACGCTCTGCAAGGTCTTGCCAAGAATCTCTCGCGCTGGCAAGTGCAATCGATCTTGTGCGACCTTATTGATAAACGCAATCTCCCCTCGCTGGTTGGTGACAAAAAGCGCATCAGGTAACAACGCTATAATCGTGTTGAGTGAGAGCATGCGCAAATTGTCGTAGCGCCGATATGCGAATAACCCAACGATGAGTATGATGAGTCCGACCTGAACCGGTGTCATGTTGATGGGCAGGACACCACCAAGCCAGTAGCCACGAACAATGTGGTGAATTGGCAGGATAACTGCGCCAATCAGTCCAAAGATCAGCGCCTTGGGCCGTTTGACCGGATCACGGTACGCATGGAGCCAGAACGCAATGACGCCGGTTGCAACGCTAACGAGCGCGCTGGCGTAGATGACGCTGCCTGCAGGTGTTAGTACCAGTGACAACACCTGCTGATCATCGACGCTGGAAACCGCGAACGCTGCGTAGATGTAGCTTCTTGAGTCGGGAATGAGAATCGCGATGGCGATCACGGCAAATAGTATTGCCGTCACTGTTCCCGCGCGTGCCAGAGGCCTGTTATAACAACTGGAAATTGCGAAGGTTGCGTAAGAAAGGCTCACTCCAATGGTACCGGGCACAAGCAGGGCGTGCGGCACGAGTTTCGCTTCAAAGGTTGTTGCCAGGGCACGAGCGGCGTGTGCCATTGCCCAAATACCGGCATAGAAGAGCATTCGGTTGAGATGTGCCGAACCGGGAAACGCTTCCAGCTTCCTGAGCCAGAAGATCATCGCTATACACAATAACGAAGTGGCGATGGAGGGAAGCGCCCACGGGGTAAATTCGATCATGGTTGTACCGTCGGTAAAGCGCTGAGTAAAAGTTTCGTCACCAACGAGTGATTGCCTGTTCTTTCAAAGCTGAGGCTCCCTCCGTGCAGGTCAATCAGTCGCCTTACCAGTGCGAGACCCAGCTTGGTACTTCGTGCCTGGGCATAATGCTGGACATCATCGAATGTGGCTTCCGCCAACATTGCTTCATCGGGCAGATCAATGTGGGGTCCTTCCTGGACTAATTCGACGGCGAGGTGAGCGTCGACCAGCGAGAGGTGTACTTTGAAACTGCTATCAGGTGAGATTGCGACAAGATGGACGAGAAGGTTGCAGATAATCTGGACCGTCCGGGCAGTGTCCAGCGTAATGCTGCACTGTGTCGCATCATAGTGAATCACGATGTCGGTTCCGGCCAGTTCGGGCCATGAAGCGACTTCAGCTTCAAGCAGGTCGCACACCGATGTTAAGTCAATCACATCCGGTTTCAGGGCGAACGAACCGGACTGAACTTTTTCCAGGTCGAGTACCTGGTTAACATGCTGCAGCAGTCGATTGGATACATCATAAATTCGTTGTGCCTGGAGTATCTCAGCTGCTTCCAACGGATCGACGAGGTTGTCTTTCAACAGTTCCGAGAAACCAACAATGCTTCCAAGCGGTGACCGAAGTTCGTGGGTCACATTGGCGCCGAATTTTGATCGCTCCCTGCGGTCTGCCTCCAGCGATCTGGTTTTACCCTGTTGAATTGTAATAGCCCGCTCCAACCCTGTTGCCAGCGCGCGCTCCTCTGTACGGTCGGCAACCAGCATGATGTACCCGCTCAATCGATTGTTTGTGTCCAGCACAATGGATCGACGAGCCTCAAGGTACAGGCTCCCTTTTGTGGTACTCACTTCAAAAGGTGGAATATCCTGGGGAGAATCGTTCGAAGGTCCAAACTGTCTGCTTACAAAGTCACTCGTGATATTCGCACTTTCCATCAGCCTTTTTGCGGCAAGGTTTCGATAAACGAGATGGCCATTCTCATCGAGTACGGCAATAGGAGAAGTTATAGACTCGATAATCAACGATTTGGATGCCGGCAGCAGTCTTGTGAGGGGATCACGAGCCAGCCATACCAACCAGATCAGAACGCCAGTAAAGGTTGCGGAGGTGATGTCGATTGGGACGGCAGGCGGTATCAGCCCGGCAATAAACAGCATACTGGGCGTCAAAGGCAGAACCATTAGCAGCGCCAGGATTATGAGGTGGCGCCGAGACCAGGGCTCTATTGCCATGGTGTTAATCGTCAGTATCAGCGCGCTGATCATCATTGCGTAGCTGTACGCCGTGGCCAGCAGCCATCCCGTGCCGTGGACAGACTTCCATGCGATAAACCCCGGCGTTGCAACAAGCTCTGGTGACACCCACATGAGGTCGTGGAACGAATTTGTCCACGCGAGCAGTATTGCCAGCCCAGGGAGTATCAGGAGCCAGCGCCAACGACCAGGAAATAGCCATTGAAGTCTTGAAGTATAGGCACAGATCCAGAGAAACCATGCGACGGGTACCAGCACAATGCCAGGATAGGCGATCTGTGTTCCCAGCAGTTTGCCGGCCACCGATGTAGACAGGTGCTCAATGACATTGCCGATGCTCCAAATGAGGACACCAACAAACATGGCCTTGAGGGTGAGAAGGCTCGGCTCATCGGTGTCAGGAAGCTTTCTGAACCATACCAGTGCCAACGCTGCGCTTACAGCTGAAATAAGAGCCGGAAGTATCCATGGCGTGAACTGAAGTTCCATAAGCGCAATAACTTTTCGCACCAAACGCAAAAACCTAGTATCGCATGAATATACTCTGGCCAATGTGCCATAGCAGGCAAAAGCCAGCGACCTGGAGAAATGACATGCAACGCGTTATCGCGCTAGAGCCTTTTTATGCTGCAACCTGTGCGAATGGCCGATCCGTCGGCTGAAGAGCGATTTGACTGGACCACGAGAGCAATGCGATGTTTTCGATACCCATGGTGTTTTGCAGCAATATTCCCCTCGTCCTGCGATACAAAGAGTATGATGAAGAGCACCTACGGAGTTCTGCAGAATCAACCTGTTCGAGCAGCAGGCAATTGCCTGTCACTCGACAAGATACTGCCACGCTCATAGCAGGCAACGGCCCACATGCAGGCAGGCCTTTGGGTGATTGCAAAAACGCGTGACAGACCGGGGAATGATGGAAAAACGACAATACCTATCTAGCGAAGCGCTTCTGGGGATTGCATTGGTTTCAATGCTGTCGATTGAGTAGTACGTTGAGCAGAGGCGAGATAACAGCAGGCGACTCATTGATGAAACGCTGGCGCATTATGTTGCGTCGGGTTCATCCACAGCGCAATCACGTTTGCTTGCAATCGAGAAACCGGCGTTACGCCAATGCCTGCATCTTCAACATCGCAAATCGCCGTGCGTCAGGCTGGTTTGATGTTCGGTTTTTCGCGCTGGCAAAAGTTTGAGCACTGGCCTATAAAACAGTAGTACTGGAAAAAGAGGACAACATCATGAGATTTGCTATCTCAGTACTGGTAACCATATTGGCGGTGACCGGCACGATGAATTCTGCCCAGGCGGAAGACATCCAGGGAATTCAGGAACACGGTTTAGTGAGCCGCTATCCCGGTCAAGAGATTCGCTGGCAGCAGATCGAAAATTACATGCCGTTTCGCATACCGGTCGGCAAGGTGTCAGGCTATCGGCGGATTGATGACTGGATCGATACGCAGGGACGGGTCACGCGCACTTTCTATCGTTATGAGGGTATGGATAAAAGCTATTCCGAGTTTTACCTGAACTATCTGGAAGCGCTCAAATCCCAGGATTTTGAGATTCTTGGTGAGGGTGTTTCGGTAGATCGTCGTGGCGTTGATGTAGGGGGGCGAAGCTGGTCAGAAGTCTACTTCATCGCCAACCCAGCCTCAAAGCCGGGCGAGGTCGGGACCTTTTTCTCCGGTACTTCATCGTCGGGCGGCGCCGGCGCTATCGTGGCGAGAAAAGAGCGCGCTGCTGGCACTGTCTATGTGGTCATTGGCGTCGAACAGCACTCTTCAAACTACGTGGGCGCACTCGTAGATATTATCGAGGTGGAAGCAGCCGAAACCGGCCTGGTGGTGGTCGATCCTGAAGCGATTGGTGCTGACCTGCAGGAGTACGGACGGGTTGTGCTGGATGGCATTGTGTTTGATTTCGACAAAGCCACACTCAAGCCGGAGTCGGATGAAGCGCTGACCGCGATTGCAACATTTCTTGCCGACAACCCGGACATGAAATTCTACGTGGTGGGTCATACCGATTCAGTAGGCACCTACGCCTACAACACTCGGCTGTCCTCCGATCGTGCAGCCGCGGTTGTCGCCGCGCTGCAATCGCGTTTTGGAATTCATCAAGACAGATTGGAGCCTCACGGGGTTGGTCCGTTATCACCCGTGTTTTCAAACAGTGAAGATGCACGCAACGAAAAAAATCGTCGCCTT
>CAYGNA010000339.1:0-4855 GCA_964351065.1 uncultured Pseudomonadales bacterium | reverse complement strand
GCTCTGCTGCAATATGGCATTCGTGATCCAGAGGCGATTGTCTACAACCCGGACTACGAAACGCTCTTTACGGAAGAAACGCGGCCGGAGCTAAGCGGCTATGAAGCGGGCCGGGTGACCAAAAACGACGCGGTCGCCGTGGATACCGGCGTGTTCACCGGCCGCTCACCAAAAGACAAATTCATTGTCAAAGACGACACCACCCGCGACATCCTGTGGTGGTCAGATCAGGGTAACAACGATAACAAGCCAATTTCGCAGACTGTCTGGCAATCCCTGAAGACGGTGGTCGGCGAACAGTTAAGCGGCAAGCGCTTGTTCGTGAACGACCTGTTCTGCGGTGCCAACCCGGCCAGCAGATTAAAAGTGCGCTTTGTCACAGAGGTCGCCTGGCAATCCCACTTCGTAAAAAACATGTTCATTCGCCCTAGCGACGCTGAACTCGAAAACTTTGTCCCCGACTTCGTTGTGCTCAATGGTGCCAAAGCCGTCAACCCCGACTGGCAGGAACAGGGACTGAACTCAGAAAATTTTGTTGCGTTCAATATGACCGAAGGCATGCAACTGATCGGCGGCACCTGGTACGGCGGTGAGATGAAAAAAGGGATGTTTTCGGTGATGAACTACCTGCTGCCGCAAAAAGGTATTGCATCAATGCACTGCTCGGCCAATATTGGCAAGGACGGCGACACCGCTATCTTCTTCGGGTTATCGGGTACCGGTAAAACCACCTTGTCCACCGATCCCAAGCGCGCATTGATTGGTGATGACGAGCACGGCTGGGACGACAACGGGGTGTTTAATTTCGAAGGTGGCTGCTACGCAAAAACCATCAACCTGAGCGAGGAACAGGAACCGGAAATTTACGCTGCTATCAGGCGCGATGCGCTGCTGGAAAATGTGGTGGTTGACGATACCGGCACGATCGACTTCGCCGACAATTCAAAAACCGAAAATACCCGTGTTTCCTACCCGATTTACCACATCGAAAATATTGTCAAACCGGTCTCCGCCGGTGGTCATGCGAGCAAGGTGATTTTTCTGACTGCTGATGCATTTGGTGTCTTACCACCAGTGGCTCGATTGACCAAAGAACAGGCTCGCTACTATTTTCTATCCGGTTACACATCAAAACTGGCAGGCACCGAGCGCGGCATCACCGAACCCACGCCAACTTTCTCTGCCTGCTTTGGTGCCGCTTTCCTGAGTTTGCACCCCACGCAATACGCCCAGGTACTCAACAAGCGCATGGAGCAAGCAGGCGCATCGGCTTACCTGGTCAACACCGGTTGGAACGGCAGTGGCAAGCGCATCTCCATCAAGGCAACTCGCAGTATTATCGACGCCATTCTTGATGGATCAATTGAAGCCGCGAATTTCGCCACGATCCCCTACTTCAATCTGGAAATCCCGGTAGCTCTCGCCGGCATTAATGACAGTCTGCTTGACCCACGCCTGTCCTATGCCGAGTTGGATCAGTGGACTGAAAAGGCTTCAGACCTTGCGACAAGGTTTATCGCAAATTTTGAACGCTTCACTGATACAGAAGAAGGTGCAGCCCTGGTAGGTGCCGGGCCCACCGTTACGCTCAAACTCTAGTTGAGGCTAACCATGGAAAAGCGCACTGCACGATTAACTGTTTTGGTTGACCCCAACAAAAAATCTGCCTTTGAAAAGCTCTGCGAGCAGGAAGACGTGACGCCTTCGCAGAAAATTCGTCAGTTCATGCGGGACTACATCGAACAGGCACTGGGGCCGGATTGGCAACAGCAGGTCTTAACAAATGGGGATGATAAGGAATAGACAGCGACTTTAGTATTGCCCGTCATCCTCGATAGCAACAAAACGAACTTCGTAGTAGCCGTCTTTAGCCTCCTGCTGCCATCACAGGAATGATTCACACACAAAGCACAAAGCCAGCCTGGTAACCATGTAGCGATCAATTTTTACTTGAGCTCGGCGAAAGGCAATCCACTATCGGATCTTGCGCAGCAACCTCGTTACGAGCCCTGTTGGACATCCCTGGATGGCAACAGGTCTTCGAGGAAAAACGCGGACAACTCAGAGCGACCCGCCAGACCCGCCTTGGCGTAGACAGCGATTGATTGGACGCGTGCGGTTTTTTCCGTGGTTCCCCTGAGCCTGGCGATATCCTTGAGACTCAGGCCCTTGAGAAGCAGGAAGGCCACCTCACGTTCTGCGGGGGTCAGGTGCCAGTCGGTGAGCTGTTGCTCAATCAGACTGGAGAGCCCTTCCATGTAGCTTCTCGAACGTGCCTGCCATTGTTCCGCCTCTACTTTCAAAGCAGCTGACAGCGTGCGCTCCTGGCGCAGATCCCTGCGCAACCTGATCATGTCTTTCAGAATGAAGAACGTGCCACCCAGGGCCAGCAAGCCGGCAGCACCTTCGGTGAGAATATGCCAAAAAGCCACTCCCTCACCTGAATCGGTGATCAGGTCGATAGCGATAATCAACGTGATCAGGATCAGTGTAGCAAGCAGGATGGTATGGTCACGCATGTTCATTCCCGGACCTAGTCATCTTCTCTATCGTCATCGTCATCGTCGTCATTCCCGTATTCATGGGCTTCACCCTCAAACTCGTGCAACTGCAGGGTAGTGCCAGCAATGGTCAGTGTCCGGTTATCAGGATTGTAGTTACCCAGCAGGTAGGTGCCAACGCCGAAACTTAGGACCAGCATCACAAGCCCAACAGCCGTGTGCGAATTGACCGGCGAAGCCGCGTCAGGCAAATGCTGCTTGCGGCCATGGATCATGCTTTTCCCGATGGGGTCTTTGTGTTTCACGGTGTGCAGGATAATACCGGCAACGTGAAGCACGACAACGATGATAAAGCTGTTGGCCAATATTTCATGCACATCTTCCAGGCTTTCACCCAGTGGGCTTGAAATCATCAGGTAGCCCGTGGTTCCGAGGCCAAGTGCCAACAGCATCATAATGATGGCGGCCCAACTGGAGGCAGGATTGTGACCCGCCCAAAGCCGGGTCGTACCGCCCAGCGCGTTTTTCAGGTAGTCGACCAGTTCCGCAGGCCGGAGAGAAAAATCCCTGAAGCGGGCGTGCGGTGAGCCAACAAAACCCCATGCAATCCGCCAGATCACGGCAAACACCATCACCATGCCGGCAATCATGTGATATGAAAACACAGCCCCATCATCATCCACGGTATTGGCAATCGCAAATGCCGTTAAAAAACAGCCGGCGAATATCCAATGAAAAACCCGGGTTGGCAGGTCGTAGACACGCTTTTCGCTCATGATCTTTCCTCATCTTTACGGATCAACTTGAAACAAGGATGGACCGGGGACCATGACTAATACCATTGGCCAAAAGACCTACACGCAGAAACAAAGGCTTATGGGGCATTTGCCCAAGCGCCACACACGTTCTCCTTGATTACAATCTGTAATCCGCCAACTCGACGAAACCAGGCTAATCGCCTACCTCCTGTTAATCCTGATTTTCGTGCGTGTCCATCAGCACCTTCCGCAGCGACAATGCCAACACCCCCGTGGCACAATCTTTCTGTGGGTAACTTGCGTAGAAGTGAGTGTCAATTTCAATAGATGCCCTCCCGGGTAGTAGGTATGGATATGAGATCGCGGTTTTTTCTGCTGATGACGGTGCTGTTGCTATCCTTTGGTGCAGGCGCAGCGCAGTCGCTTCCCTTCAACATTGAACCCATTACAAAGTTCGACGAACCCTGGGCAATGGCGTTCTTGCCCGACGGTCGGATGCTCGTCACCGAAAAGAAGGGCACCCTGCTGGTTGTTGATGGGGCCGGCCTGCAGACGCGCGTCGCCGGCGTGCCTGATGTCGACTACGGCGGTCAGGGCGGACTGGGTGATGTCATCCTGCATCCAGACTTCGAGGAGAACGCGACTATCTACCTCAGCTACGCCGAAGCAGGCGCCGGCAACACACGCGGTGCAGCCGTCGCCCGCGGGCAGCTCGACTACAACAACCGGCGCCCTTCTCTAAGCAAGGTTGAAGTCATCTGGCGCCAGTATCCAAAGATGGTTGGCTACGGTCACTATGGCCACCGATTGCTGTTTGACGAAGATGATTACCTGTGGATTGCGTCGGGAGATCGACAGAAGTTCACACCAGCCCAGGACATGCAATCCAACCTTGGAAAAATACTGCGCCTGCATGAAGACGGGTCAATTCCCGATGACAATCCATTTGTCGAATACAGCAAGGAAACACCACTTGTTGATGACGAGAGTGTGTATCAACAGATATGGTCTCTCGGGCATCGCAACCCGCTTGGTATCTCGCTGGACCTGACAGGCCAGCTCTGGGTCATCGAGATGGGCCCCCGCCACGGCGACGAACTGAATCTCATCCAGCGTGCCGGGAATTACGGCTACCCCATTGTATCGAACGGCGATCATTATGACGGCCGCGAGATACCCGATCACAACACCCGACCGGAATTTCTCGCACCGGCCATCAGCTGGATTCCCGCCATCTCACCGGGTCACCTCACTTTCATCGCGGGCACCCTGTTTAAGGACTGGCGCGGTCACGCACTGGCAGCCGGCCTGGGATCGCAGGCTATCGTTAGAATTGAGGTCAATGGGGAGACAGCTCGCGAGGTTGCACGTTATGACATGGGCGCCCGGATCCGCAGCGTGATCGAGGGGCCCGACGGCACGCTCTGGGTGCTTGAAGATGAACGCAGGGACAGCCAGGGTCGGTTGCTCAAGCTCACGCCTGTGGGCAGCTAGACGCCTTGAATTAGGGATTGTTGCCAATGTTACTGATCGTCGGGGCAAACGGCCGCGTAGGACGCCTGGTTGTCGAGGCGCTGCTCGCCGCGGGTGAGAGGC
>CAYGNA010000338.1:0-4882 GCA_964351065.1 uncultured Pseudomonadales bacterium | reverse complement strand
GCGCAGCGGCCGACCGTCTGCTGCATAAAAAGTAATCACGACATCCGAGTCAGTTTCTGCATTTTGCAGGGTCCCTGTCCCAAACCAGATAATGACATCACCCAACTGCCAGCGTTCGGACACTGCCATGGCCTGTACTCCTTGTCTCTCATCAATTACAGGTTAGTCTTCAAAAATTCGTCCATCGCCCTGAAGGTTTCGATCCGGTCGAAGTGATTCGACAGATAATGATCACCGCTGGGCAGTTCCAGGTAAGTGACGTTTTTGCCAAGTTCAACAAGTCGCTCGTTCATCTTTTGGCTATGGGAAACCTCAACAACGCGATCTGTTGCACCATGAATCAGCAGCAACGGCTTTTCCATGGTCTCAACATAAGTAATGGGCGAAGCGGTTTTCAACATGTCGCCATCTGACCCAATCTGTCGCTCCGTGGATTGCGCGTTCATGAAGCGCCGGGCGTTGTTACGCAGATCAACCAGATCAGAAACACCCGCAATACTCACGGCACAGTGATAGGGGCTGTTCGGCCTGACTGCCCCCATCATTGCGGAGTATCCACCAAAGCTCGCACCCACGATGCAGATGCGTTCGGGATCAGCAATGCCTTCACGGACCAGGTACAGTGCGCCATCTGCAATATCGGCCTGCGTCACCTGGTCCCAGTTCCGGAACGCCCGCGCCATCCACGCGAAACCCTGGCCGCTGCTGCCGCGGAAGTCCATTTGCAGCACCGCATAACCCCGGTCGGCAAAAAACTCGGCCCAGTAGTCAAATCCCGTCGGTGTTCGGGCAGCGGGTCCGCCGTGAGGAAACACAACCGCCGGCAGTTTCACGCCGGGCTTGCGATCAACCGGGAGGGATAGATAGCCTTGTATTTGCACACCATCGGCAGCGGTGTAGGTGATCTTTTCCTTACCCGCGAGCACCACATCGTCCAGTTGCGGGTAGGGACGCGCAAACGGCGAGAGTTGTTTCGCCGCCAGATCACCAAAGTAAAAAGCACCGGCATCGGTTGCACTGCTGGCAAACAGAACGTAGCGATTTTCAGCACGATCAGTGTCAATCAGCACGTTGCTTGTGTCTGGCAGCGCCGCATTGATCGCATCTACCGTTGCCTTGAAGTCTGGATCCCAGACGATGTAGCCATCCTCCTGCCGGCTGGTTCTGAGTCCCAGCACTTTATTATCGCGAGTTGAATACAGCAATCCACCTTCGACGTCATATCGCGAGTCTGCATACATCAGTTCCCTTTTGAGGCTCTCGTCCCGCAGGTCAACACGAAAAACAGCCAGCCGACCCTGATAGTAGGCTCGCACATACAGGATGTTGGGATCATGGTCGAATCCCATTGGAGAGATTCTGTCAGCTGAGATCGTGTCGAACTCCCAACGTGTTCGCCAGTTATTACCGTCGGGATCGCTGATCTCAATTGCTGTCTTGCCCTGGTCCATACGCACCCGACCACGTACCCGGTGTTGCCGATCCGTAAACCATGCGCGCACATTCTGACGAGCCCGCTCTACTCGCTTGCGGGACCCTGTTTCCACATTGACCCGATAAACCTCAAAAGCACCTGGCCGCTCCATATCAAGCGACATCAGGACATACTGGGGATCATCCGGCATGTAATCGATGACCTGATCACGAAACTGCGGTACCCAGCGGGCACGACGCAGATCAATCAGTTTTTTGAGGCCTGATCCGTCACGCTTCACCGTAAAAAGCTCACGCTCCATGATATCGGTGCCAGTAAACATAGTGCGCGGATACCGGATTGAGACAAACAGTTGTTCATCATTAACCCACTCGAACCAGTTAACGCGGAACTCCTTGTTGTCCGTGGTCAGAACCGAGGTTTGTTTTGTTGTGCTACCCAGTTTCAACGTGGTGATGTGGGTAATTCCTGCCACGTTTATCTGCGTCGCAAGGTACTCGCCACTGGGCGAAAGCTGCGCATTCTCGACCACAGGCAGGCTCGCAAACGCCTCAACAGGTAGTTCTGCATTTGTTGCGACTGACAACAGCAACGCGGCGCCAATCGCAACGGAACGAAACAATACAGACATCAAATTTCCCTCTTCGACCGACTGATTCCCTACTTTGTACAGCAAATATCCCGCGTTTCCTACCCGATTGCATGGGCAGCCGTAATCTGGTTAATTCACACCATCGGGCAACGTTGAGCAGACCATCATGGCAGAGCAGACAGCAACGGCAACACAAATCCCGGCGTGGAGTTATGTCCCCGCAGACACGAGCGTGGCCATCCATGACTCTACTGTGGGCGGGATTCTCCGGGATGCAGCAGCCAGCTATCCAGGCCGGACTGCACTGATTGAAGGGATTACCGACCCGGCCAGAAGACGGTGGACCTATGCAGAACTTCTGGCAGAAGCAGAACAGGTTGCCCGTGCCCTCGCTGCCCGCTTTGAGAAAGGCGAACGGGTTGCAGTCTGGGCGCCCAACATCCCTGAGTGGATTCTGCTGGAATTTGGCGCAGGGCTCGCTGGCGTGGTGCTGGTTACCGTCAACCCCGCTTACCAGGCCCAGGAACTCAAATATGTCCTGGCTCAGTCAAGATCCGCTGGCGTCTTTTACCTGCCCTCATTTCGCGGTAATCCCATGGAGCAGATGCTGGAGAGTATCGCAGGAGAACTGCCAGACCTGCGGGAACGGGTTTCGTTTACTGACTGGGACTCGTTTGTCGCCACCGCCGATGTCAACACACCGCTACCCGAGGTTTTCGCGGGTGACCCGGTCCAGATCCAGTACACCTCCGGTACCACCGGATTTCCCAAAGGCGCCTACCTGCACCACCGTGGTATCACCAACAATGCGCGACTGTTTGGCCAACGCCTCGGTGTCAGCGAGGGTGACGTTTACATCAATCCCATGCCCCTGTTCCACACCGCCGGTTGCGTGCTCGCAACCCTGGCGCCCGTGCAATTGGGTGCAACCCATGTCTGCCTGATCCAGTTTGATCCGGCAGTACTGCTTGCGCTGGCAGAAGAGGAGAAGGCTACCCACCTGCTGGGTGTACCCACGATGCTGATCGCGGCCATGGAGCATCCAGAGCGAACCAACCGGGATCTAGGCAGCCTGCGCCTGGTGTGCTCGGGCGGTTCCACGGTGCCGGCTGAACTGGTGCGGCAAATCGAATCACAGCTGGGCGTCAAGTTCTCGATTATTTATGGCCAGACAGAATCGTCCCCAACCATTACGCTGATGAATCCGGATGACTCACCTGAGGACAAGGCAACAACCCTGGGACCAGTGCTGGCCCAAACCGAGATCAAGGTCATCGACCCGGAGGCTGGTGACATAGTACCAACCGGCACACCTGGTGAACTGTGTACCAGGGGCTACCACGTGATGTTGGGCTACTTCGAGATGCCGGACAAAACCGCTGAGGCGATCGACAGCGACGGGTGGTTGCACACCGGTGACCTGGTCACCATGGACGAACGCGGCTACACAACCATCACGGGACGTCTTAAAGACATGATTATCCGCGGTGGCGAGAACATCTATCCGCGAGAGATTGAAGAAGTGCTGTTTGCTCACCCCGCCGTGACTGAGGTGGCCATTGTTGGCCTGCCAGACGCACGAATGGGTGAAATTGTAGGCGCCTTCATCCGCGATGCTGATCCGGACAATCCGGCCACTGATGCCGAGCTAAAGCAGTACCTCCGTGCCCATCTTGCCCCAACCAAGACGCCAGCACGCTGGTACCACGTCACTGGGTTTCCGCTGACGGGTTCAGGCAAAATCCAGAAGTTTGCCATTCGTGAGGCGTGGGAGCGGGGTCAATACGATTAGCTCGTTGGTGTTAGCGGGTTATCAATTGCCTGACCGCCAGCGAACGAAGAAGCCATCAAGCGCCAGCAGCAGGCAGACGACAAGTGCAGCATATCCCCAGACAGGAGATAGGCCACGAAGCATTTGGACGCCTGGCGGTCGAATGTCAGCACCGTAGCCAAACAAGGTCATTACCATCATCAGTGCGTACCCACCCAATAGGGCAACACCGGCAACAAGCACCGGCAGCAGGGACGCAGCGCCTGTACCAACTGCAAGGCGCTGTCTGACGAGTTGCTGCCTAACACCATAAGCAAAGTTTGTTGGCAGCCTGGCCTTCGAATGGGCGAGCGCCTGGTAGACACGTTGATAGGCCCGTGCATCTGGCTCATCGGGTAGTGCCTCGCCTCTGTCCAGCCCGGCCTGCAACAATTCGTCTGCTGACGTTTCTTCAGAAGTCATTGTGGTTGCAACTCTCCATCAAAAAGTTCTCCATAGTCGATCAGGATCCGATCCTTCAGGCGCTTACGGGCCCGAAACAGAAAACTCTTGACCGTTCCCGTGGGTTTTTCCAGGATTTCGCCAATTTCATCCACCGAACAACCCTGCATATGATACAGCGTGACCGCCGCTCGCTCCTCCGGCGCCAACTGTGCAATCAGCGTTGCCAGGAGCCTGGCTAGTTCATCCTGTTCAACAGCACCTTCCATTGCCACAGCAGGATGGTCAGAGACCTCGAGCGGCAGTGTATCCAGCCTTTTCTTTCGCATGCGGGAAATCGCAGTGCGATACGCGATGCTAAACAGCCAGGTGCTGAACTTTGAATCAAACTTGAAGCTGGACATCTTTTGGTAAACTTTCACAAAAACATCCTGGCACACCTCTTCCCTGTCTTCTGCAGATGGCACGATACGCCAGATGAATCCCGCAACAGGATCCTGGTAGCGCATCACCAGCACCTCAAAAGCCCGGTCACTGCCACCCAGCACCTCCTGCACCAGCATTTCATCAGATGACTCAATCATCTCAAATGCACGAACTCCACCACAAGTCGCTTGCAATTTTCAGCAAAACTTTTAACACA
>CAYGNA010000337.1:0-4886 GCA_964351065.1 uncultured Pseudomonadales bacterium | reverse complement strand
CTCTTCGCCCAGACCAACGACGACCTCCTCGCTTCCCCGCGACGCGCCATTATCGAAGCAGAAAAGTTAGCGTCAACTGACCAGGCGAAATCAGCCGTGGACCTGCTGAGACAGGCCGCAACCCGCTATCCGAGGGATATTGAGGTCTTGACAGCTTATGCCGAGCTGCTATTTGAGCTGGAGCGTTACGGCGCCGCAGAAAAAGTCTATGGGCGAATGCTTGAACTTCGAGACACCGGCCTTGCGCAGGCGCGCCTCACTGAGATAAATGACAAGTACGAGCAGTACACCAGAAACATCAATTTTGCGACCATCGTCATGCAGAAGAACACCGATGCCGGCAACTACGACACGACAATCGCGATCGGCGATCGGGCAATTGCCAAATTCCCCGACAACGCCGTGCTGTACAACGCCAAAGGTGAAGCCCAGTACCGCAAAGGAGAACTTGAGGCAGCAGAAGTAACCTTCCGCCGGGCGCTCCAGATTGATCCATTCAACAAGGAAGCCCGTTCTTACGTCGAGGAGATTCGGACCACGGAACTAGCCCAAACCAGCACTGAACTGGCCGAGTGGATCAGTATCGCCAAGGACAAGGTCGGCGACTTCATCGTGACCTTTCTTGCCTTGTTTGCAGCTTTCCTGACCAACTCCCTGGTCGCGCCGGTTGTCCTGCGTATCAAGCTGAATCGGGCCCGTCGCATGTTCGAACGCGGCAACTATGACGAATTCACTGACCTGCTGGAAGGGCTGCTGGATGAGGAGAACTTTGCACCGTTACGCGCCAATTTCCGCTTTATGTTGCGACACAAGTCTTTCAAAGAAGCCAATGAGATACTCGACAAGTACCACAATACACCTGAGCGGTTGCCAAGCCTGCAGCGGATCCTGGAGCGAGAAAATGAGAAACTGCTGCAAAGCGCTTAGTCTTCTACTGCTGTGTGTCCTCATCGGCTGCAGCAGTTCCCCCGAACCACCGCCTGATCAGGTGAGAGATCCACTGGAACAGAACGCGATCGATGCGCTCCGCGAGGGCGCGGTGCAGGAAATTGACAATGCGCTGGCTGCTGCACTGGCCAGTTATCGACGCCTGGACAACCTCCCCGGACAGTGGCGAGTCCATCTCATGCAAGCAAACTATTACCTGTCGCAGAATAGACTGGATGAGGCTCGTGCCGCAGACACGCAACTGCAACGAATTGCAGCGCAATTGCCTGCAAGGAGAGATGTCGCTTACCAATCCGCACTGGTGAGAGGGAAAATAGGGACAGACCCTGCAGCATTCCGCCAGGCACTGGCATTAGCCGCCAATCCGCTCGAAAAAGCGATTGCCCTCACTTATCTTGGGGACGTGGCGACGGCAGTCGCAACGCTTGATCCAAACGACAGTGATCACCCTGCTGATCGTGCATTCATCGCCTATC
Source organism: uncultured Pseudomonadales bacterium (assembly GCA_964351065.1). GTDB lineage: Bacteria > Pseudomonadota > Gammaproteobacteria > Pseudomonadales > Azotimanducaceae > JANQJA01. The sequence goes on along the minus strand of CAYGNA010000337.1, from coordinate 3,462 downwards.
AATACGCGCGCTCCACTGACCGCGCCCTGGACTTCATGCAAGCGCTTCACTTTTACCGACTCGCCCAGAACCCTCGCGGGATCGCAGACAGCCTGCTATCACTTGCCCAAATCGCACAGCACAAGGGTGAGCGAGCCGCAGCACAAGACTATGGACTGCGAGCGGCACATGCCCTGGAGGCCACCGGCGATAGCGAGCGGGCCAGGGTAATTCGAGACTGGCTGGCCAGCTTATGATGCGAATTGTTGCAGCCATTGGTCGCTGGCCGCGTGAATTTGTGACCTATGTGCTGGACATCATCGGCCTCATCTCGGTTGCCCTGTCTGCAACCCGCGACATTCTCGAGCCAAGCCGACGAAAAATTTTCCTCGAACTGTTCATGCGTCAACTCTACAACACCGGTGTAAAGGCGCTCTACATCAACGGCGTTATTGCCATTTTTATTGGTGCACTGCTGATGTCTCGCCTGTTTGAGTACATTCCAAGGCAGGTTATTGCAGAACAGTACGGCAACCTGTTTGTGATTATTGTGTTTCGTGAACTCGGGCCACTTATCTCCGGTATCATCCTGATTGCCCGTTCGGCGACAGCAGTCACATCCGAGATAGGCTACCTGCGCATGTCGCGCGAGTTTCAGGTACTTCGCGGGCTTGGCATCAACCCGGTATTTATGTTCCTGCTACCAGTCTTCTTTGCGTTTCCGATTTCCCTGTTGCTGATGTTTATCTATTTTGACTTCATCTGCATTCTCTCGGCCTACGTCTTCATCTGGTTTTCTGATCCGAGCCTCGGGTTCATCGACTTTCTCACCAGCATACTGAAACAAATATCAATCAATGAAATTGCGATCAACGCCGTGAAGGCTATTCTGGGCGGCATGGTAATCGGCGTTATTTCGATCCACTTTGGTGCGCGGGCCGAAGACAGCTTTGATGACGTTTCACAGGCAATTTCCAACTCCACGACGTCCCAACTGATGGTCTTTTTCCTCATCAATGTCGTTCTTTCCCTGCTCGCATACACCCAGTAGGACATTCCTTGAGCATTGACATCAGACACCTGCATATCGAATACCCGAACCGTGTACTGTTTGAAGACGTTAACCTCTCTGCGACAGAAAACGACCTCATTGCAATAGAAACCAGTGTCCTGGATGGTGGCACCAGCCTGCTGAAAGGTATCGGTGGGCTACTCAAGGGGTTGGGCGGAGAGGTTATCTTCGATGAAATCAATATTCTGGACAATCCACCAGAGGCAATACTGGCGAAAATCGGTTTCGTCTACGAGGAGGCAGGGCTCATTAGCCTTTACAGCATTTTTCAGAATATCTGCTTGCCGCTGCAGTTCCACAGCAATCTTTGAGATGATGAGATGACAACTGCAGTAAGAGACGTCTGCAGGCTCCTCGGCATTGAAGAGACCCTGCTGGGTATGCGACCACATTCGCTTAACGATGTGCAGACAAGACTTGTTAACCTGGCAAGAGCACTCGTGATGCAACCCCGCCTTTTGCTCATTGATGAACTGGAAGGCGGGATGTCAGACGAGCTGTTACAGGCTACAATGGCAACGCTACGGCAGCGACAGCAAGAGTGCCCGATGACCATCATCATAACTACCGCCAGTGACCTCGTCATGTCATTCGCCGATCGTATTTTTCGTATCGAAAATTGCGGTATTACGGAGCTGGATCACTAATGCCGACAACCAACTACATGCCGTTTGAAGTAGGCGCAAGGGACAGAATCGTTGGCCTTTTTGTTATTGGCGCTGTGCTGTTGTTCCTGATTGGTTTTGTTCTGCCATTTGTACACCGGTTGCAGGCAGAAGAAGGCATCCCCTTCTACACCGTCCTTGACCAGACTTACGGCATAGCCAAGGATGCCAGCGTTTCACTGCGTGGCGTCAGCATTGGCAATGTAACTGACATGGGTATCACCAAGGACGGCATGGTGCGCGTTGATATTGCACTGTCACCCGTCTACCAGGAGTTCTACACCAACACCAGTAAGCTAACGGTCGATACCAACATAGGGGTGAGCACGATCCTGACAGGCAGTGGGCTTATCCTTGAACCCGCCAATTCAGATAATGGCAGAATGGATCCCGGTGAGTTTATTGTCACGGAGACACCCCAGGGCTTTGCCTCTCTCCTGGAAGAGATTGATATTGTACAGATCACCGACCAGGTGACGGAAATTGTAGCCAACATCGAGGAGATAACAGCTGGCATCAACCAGAATCAGGACAAGATTTACCGGAGCCTCGACAATCTGGAAACCGTCACCGCGAGCCTCGCCGAAGTGAGTAAAACGCTACCAGGCATGGTGACTTCCGTGAACTCCAGCTTGCTCGCCATGCAGGGTAGCCTGCAGGGTGTTGACCAAATGATCGCAAACACCGACCAGGATCTGCAGGCAACGCTAAAAAATGCTGTCGCCCTCACCGAGCAGGCCACATTGACCCTGGGTGAAGCCGAGATCCTGTTCCGTGAAACCACACCGCTCATGGGTCAATTGCCGCGCGTTTTGATTACCACAGACATTGCGTTGCAGAGCATCACCCAACTAACGGATCAAATGAGCCGCTCGTGGCTACTCGGTGGCAGCAGTGAGTCACTACCGGTACAGATTTATGCCGGTCCTGCGCCGCATCCATTTGACGACGGTATTTATGCTATTTCAGACGAGAATTCACCCGATAACTTACGCAAGCAATACCCAGCCAAGAGCGAGGATGCCAATGAAAACCAGTTTTAAGTGGCTGCTACCCCTGGCAGCCGCCCTGCTGCTGAGCGGCTGTGCCGTTTCGACCGACAATTCGATCATGACCAGTCCGGCAGCACGCTCGGGCGGTGCAACTGAATCCGCCCGGCAGGATGACAAGCTGCCGAGCACTGTTGCCATACTCCCCTTCACCAACCAGACCGACAGCGACTTTGCCTTTGAGGTGGTGCGCCGTACCATGGCCAACCATTTCGCAACGAAAAACTATCGTTGGCTTCACTGGCGTGACGTAGACAGCCGTTTGGCACTGGCGCAACTGAACGATCCCGCGAAGCTTGCCGCAATGTCGGCGCAAGAAATTGCCAATGTACTTGGTGTCGATGGCCTGATTTACGGCAACATCACTCACTACAACAAGACGTTTGCCGGTATTTACTCGCAGATTGCCGTTGGCGTCGAACTCAAATTTGTTGATACCAGTGACAACATTCTATGGGAGGTCAAGGACGTGAGGCGAAGCCATGCCGGCGGCGTTTCCACCTCACCTGTTGGGCTATTGATCAACGCGCTGGTTTCCGCCAAACATCTTTACGGCGACATCAATCTCTATCGCGCCGCAGATGATCTTGGACGCGATCTCGCCGCACAAATTCCGGAACCAGCGTCGCTTGGCCGCAAAGAACGACCAGGCATTACCAACGTTGTCCACTCGGGCGTTGGCAAATTTCTCAGGTAC
>CAYGNA010000336.1:0-4898 GCA_964351065.1 uncultured Pseudomonadales bacterium | reverse complement strand
CCGAGATTCCCAAATTCGTCCACGGCTTTCTGGATCATCGCCTTTGCGGCTTCCTCTTTCGCCACGTTACCGTAGTCAGCGACAGCCTTGCCGCCGGCGGCCTTGATCTTGTCAACGACCTGATCTGCCATGTTGGTGCCAGCGCCAGAACCATCGCGCGAGCCACCCAGATCATTGACGACCACAGACGCACCTTCTTTTGCCATTAGAAGTGCATGGGCTTCGCCCAGACCACCGCCTGCGCCCGTGACGACAGCGACTTTACCGTCCAATAGACCCATAATTTTGCTCCTCTCGAATGAATTTAGGGCTAAAAAAGAGGCGCAAGTAACGCATATTGGAGGTGCTGATGCCAGCGTGGGCCGCGCTCAGCCCTGGGCAGTCGCCCGTTCGGCAAAGCGGTAGATGTGCCCCTGGCGAGCCCAGGAGTGAAACCCCTGTGCTTTGGCCTGGGCCGCAAAATCTCGGTAGTTGTCACCATAGTGCATCAGTACCATGCGTGACTTAAGGCTCGCTGGCAAGGTGGCCAGTTCGTTGATGGATGCGTGCACACCACCAGTAAACAACTGGCAGTCGTGGAAAATGACTTCGAAATTGTAGATGTTGTCAAAAGACTGGAGCAGATCCTCATCAAATCGAGTGTCTGACGTGAACAGGATACGGTTATCAATGATGACGCCGCAGCTCCACTGTGAGTCCTCCCAGCTTTCGGCGTCGTCAGGAAAGTGTTTGGTCCTGGGCATTTTGATGTCGATGCTGCCGACTGTCGTGGCCCAGGTTTCGCGTGGTGCACCCGGGAGCCATCTGGGGCGCTGCACCTCCCACAGGTCACTAAAACAAAGCGGCTCACTTTCGGACATCTCGGAGCCACCCCGCAGGGACTGCTCCCAGAGGATCGTTTCGTATTGCTCTGTGATGATCATGCGAGGTCTAATTTGCGAAACGTAGCGACCAAACAGCTGTACTTCTTCCAGACCGCCGATGTGGTCAGCATGACTATGCGTGATCAGGAAGTTCTGGATCTCAGCGACAGGTAGTCCAATATTGAATAGTGCCTGGGAACATTTGGTGCCACAGTCGATCAGGAGGTGGTCATCGCCTTTAATGATTAGCAGGTTATTCTGGTTGAGCGTTTTGGCGAATGCAGATCCGGCGCCAATAAAATAGATCTCCAGGCTACCGTCGTTGGTAAGCTTGAACGCAGACTGCGGGCCCGGCAGAACCTGCATTTCTTCTGTCATCTTGCTGGCGGGTTCGGTCATAAGCCCATTGCCCATCTCTGCTGCAACAATAGTTTCTGGTGTGTATGTTTCTGGTGCAATTGTGCGGGTTTTTCCAGAAAACTGGTGTGACCGCCCTCACAGTTTACCGAACAGTGGCGCTTTTCGCGCGATTTCTTGCCGTGTTTGAGAATTCGGCAGGGCTGCACTCACAATGAATCGATAATAGCATGCGACCGGAGAGCCGAATGTCACTGTTTGGAGAGAAATGTAATCGTTGTGGTGCCCGCACCCGGCATGAAGAGCAGGGCGCGCCGACCTGTGAAGCCTGTGCCGCAGAAATGCAACTTCTGGTAGACGCTGAGTATGAGCAAAGCCGCCCCTGTCCGGTGGACGGTACCACCATGAAAAAAGAGGTAGCAGCCATGATCGTAGTGGATCGCTGCCCCAGGTGCCAGGGTGTTTGGCTGGATGGCGGTGAGCTTGAGCGGCTCAAGGGTAACGCAGAGGCCGGTGCTGTGATGGCAATGGCCAATGGCTTTACGGTACCGTTTAGCTAAACCATTCTTATGGAACAATGGCCACTAAACAATGGCCACTAAACAATGGCCACGAAACAATAGCGCTGCATTCAGGCTGCTACTTCCCTTGCGTGCCTGTGCGTATTTCTATCGCTGGACACAATGACAGGGACAATGCTGATGAAGCTGTATGACTACCGGGGCGCACCAAACCCTCGCAGAGTCAAAATTTTCCTCGCGGAAAAAGGTGTGGAAGTTGAACTGGTGCCATGCGACATGTCAAAAGGACAGCACAAGACTGACGACTTCCTCAAGAAAAATCCGAGTGGCAAAATCCCTGTACTCGAACTCGAAGATGGTCGTTGTATCCCTGAGTCAATTGCGATCTGCCGCTTCCTCGAGGCTATCTACCCCGAACCCAACCTCTTTGGTGCGAACCCGTACGAACTTGGCTTCTTTGAGGCCAGAAATCGCACAATCGAACTGGAGCTATCCACCCAGATCAGTACATCATGGATTAACGGTCCGATTGTAGGACGAATGGGGCGATTCAAGCAGATTCCAGAAGCCAAGGAAGCCAGCGATCGAAACGTACACCGATATTATGAACGACTCGACAATGAGTTCGAGGTGATTGAGTACATGGCAGGTGATCGATTCAGCATCGCTGACATTAGCCTGCTGGTAGCGGTGGACTTTGCGACAGACCTCGTGGGCCTGAAACCGGATGCGTCACTGAAACACCTCTGGCGCTGGCATGCACTCGTTTCTGCCCGTCCGAGCGCAACAGCCTGAACCTTATCAGGCTGTCTGGCGGGTATCCCCCGCAGTCACCAGGAAATTGTTGATCAGTTCGACGACTTCAGGTGCCTCATTCTGCATATGCAGGTGATGATGGCCGGGTACGTCTACCAGCGTCAGTTTGCTGGCTGGACATTCAGCAATCACATCCAGTGAGCGTTTTAGCCAGCGGTTTTCGCGATCTGCGACAATAAACAGTGTTTCCGCCTGAATGTTTGCAACAAGTTGCCAGAGTTGCTTGTCCGTCAGTTCAAGCGGACCTGAGCCCCGGATGCGTGAGTCGGTCCGCCAGGTGTAGCCACCTTCGACTGCCTTGTGTCCACGGGCAAGCAGGCAGGCAGCAGATGTCCGATTTTGCCCGGTGGCCTCGGTCAAGCGATCGGTCATGAGGTCCAGCGTGGGGAAAATCTTCAGATTTGAGCCTTCCTTGAATGAGGACGAGATGGCGGAGCGCAGGTTGTTTAGCGTCTCGTTGATCGCATTGGTGCCGCAAAACCCGTCGATACAAACCAGTTTTTCGACGCGTTCAGGAAACAGCCCCGCAAGCTGTGAACCAATCTCCGCGCCCATTGAGTGGCCGATGATATTGAAACGTTGCCAACCCAGTGCGTCTGCAACGGCAAGTACGTCACGAATATCGTTCAGGCCAGAGTAGAGTGAGCCTGGTGCGCGATGGTCCGAGAGACCGTGACCGGCGAAATCCATTGCAAACATGTGTAACCCGATCAACCCGGGCCCAATCATGTCGAAGCTGTTGGCATTGTCCAGATAACCGTGGAGCGCCATGGTGGGCAGGCCATTCGGGGCGCCCCAGAACTTGCCAGCGACTTTTATGTAGCCAAGGTCTATCTCATGTTGTACTGCTGTCTGCATATCATCCGCGCTGGTAAAAAGTCGCGGATGATATCAGGTGGTCAGGGTTAGGTCAGCATGGAACAACCAGGCATTGAGGAATGCGCCGCGTTACCTACAACGCTCCCGTTAGCGCCCGATCGGCAATTTTTTGATACTCAACGCCAGAAAAAGTCACCGGATTGGAGCCCGCGGAGGGATCGAGCGCAGCCATTGCGCCTATCCGTGCATAGTGGTCACCAGGCGCAAGTACGTCAGCAAGCGAGTGAGGAATGCCGAGTTCACGTCGTAATTCCAGGACAAATGACAGGAACGCATCAAACGACTGGGGGAGGCCAAGATAGCCGGCCAGTCGGGCAATCCGGTCTTGTATCACGGCCTGGTTGGCGATTAGCACATAGGGCATCAGTACCGCGTTCAGCAACCCATGATGGGCGTTGTAGACCGCACCCAACGGATGCGCCAGGGCGTGCATCGCGCCTAGACCACGCTGAAATGCGGTTGCCCCCATGGTTGAAGCCACAAGCATATGCTCCCTCGCCTCAATGTTGGTACCGTCTTTCACGGCTGTGGACAGATACTCCTTCACCAGACGCATACCTTCCAGCGCAATGCCCTCGGCCATGGGGTGGAAGTTGGGTGAGCAATAGGCTTCGAGGTTGTGGGACAGTGCATCCATACCGGTTGCAGCGGTCAGGTGTGCGGGCAGGCTTACTGTCAGTTCTGCGTCCAGCACCACCGTACCCGGCATCATGCGAGGGTGAAAAATGATGACCTTGCGCTGCTCACTTTCGTTAACAATCAGCGCCGCCCTGCCAACCTCAGAACCAGTACCTGCAGTCGTGGGCACAGCAATCACCGGTGCCATCAAGCTGGCGTCCGCCCGCGTGAAATAGTCCCCGATGTCCTCAAGATCCCACAGCTTGCATGCCTGGTTTGCAATGAGCGCAATGGATTTGCCGGCGTCAATGGCACTGCCCCCACCAAATGCGATAACCCCATCGTGCTGCCCTGTCCGAAAAGCGGTGACGCCGTTGTCGACATCAGTTCCTGTTGGGTTTGCGCGAACGGCTGAGAAGATCGCGACATTGAGCCCCTCGGTCTGCAGGCAATCCACCAGGGAACGCGTCATGTCGAGGTCGGCCAGCCCCGGGTCTGTCACCAGCAACGGGCGGTTGATCCCGGCTATGCGGCAGAGTTCGGGCATTTCCCTGATCCTGCCAGGGCCAACCTTGATGTTTGTCGGGTAATTCCAGTTGCTCGCCATTCGGTTGGGTCCGTAGAATGCAGGGGCGCTATTCTCTATCGAATAGTGCCAGTAGCCAATGCCCACCGGAGCGGATTTTGAACAAACTTGAACAGCTGAAACAGATGACGGATGTAGTCGCAGATACGGGCGACATTGAGGAAATCAAACGATACGCGCCGCAGGACGCTACCACCAACCCTTCACTGTTGCTGAAGGCAGCCGCGCTACCGCAATACGCGCCTCTGCTGATAGCGG
>CAYGNA010000335.1:0-4903 GCA_964351065.1 uncultured Pseudomonadales bacterium | reverse complement strand
ACCAACTGCGCACCGTCTTTCTGGCAACACTGGGCGCCCTGAACCGCGAGCAAAAGAGCAGCTTGCAGGTTGCACTAGAAGCGGCGCAGATCAATGTCAGGTCAAGCAGCGTGCTTTCTCCAGATCAGCAAAATGCCATCACGGATAAGCTGAAAGAATACCTGGGCGATGATGTGCAGCCAACGTTTGAGCAATCCGCGGACTTGATAGGTGGTATTGAACTCAATGCGAACGGCCTCAAGATCGGCTGGAGCGTCGCTGAATATCTCCATACGCTGGAAGCAGCATTAGCCGAGCAGGTCAACAACCACATCAATACCTCCACCACTAACGAAAATTCTCTGCGTGACAAGGCTGATGGAGCCACAGCACAGCCTGAACCAGTTCCAGCATCTGCAGCTGAACCGGAGATCGAACCCGCCGCCCCGGTAGTGGGCACAGCAAAGAGTTCAGCACCATGAGCGTGAAACCAACGCTTGACTCACTGAATCTGGAAAAACTGTTCCAGCAAACCTTTGCCGATGTCGACACTGCTGGCAATGAATTTCAGATGCAGCTTAAACCACGGGAAGTAGGGAGAATCATTCACAACGCCAACGGCATAGCCACAGTGTCAGGCTTGCCCAATGTTGGCTATGACGAACTGATTCGATTCCGCGATGGCTTGTTTGGCATTGCGTTTAACATTGACGAGGCTTCTGTGGGCGTTGTCCTGTTGGGTGACTACTGGCACCTGCAGGCGGGTGACGAGGTACAGCGCACCGAACGTGTGATGGATGTACCAGTAGGTGAGGGCCTGCTGGGACGCGTGATAAATCCGCTGGGTGTACCGCTTGATAACATCGGCCCGCTCAGTACTGAGGAGCGCTTGCCAATTGAACGCGCGGCCACCCCCATTATGGATCGCGCTCCTGTAACCACCCCGCTGCAAACCGGCATCAAGGTGATTGATGCGCTGATCCCCATCGGTCGTGGACAACGGGAACTCATATTGGGTGACCGGCAAACCGGAAAGACGGCACTCGCCATTGACACGATTGTGAATCAGCGTGGCAAAGATGTTGTGTGCGTCTATTGCGCCATCGGCCAGCGAGGCTCATCAGTGGCCAGGGTCATCGCGACGCTTCGACAGCATGACGCCATGGACTATACCGTGGTGGTGGTCGCAGAAGGCAACACGTCTCCCGGGCTCAGTTACATCGCCCCCTACGCCGCGACCAGCATTGCAGAATCATTTATGGAAGCGGGTCGCGATGTATTAGTCGTGTTTGATGATTTGACCCAACACGCCCGCGCTTACCGTGAACTATCGCTGCTACTGAAGCGTCCACCGGGCCGCGAGGCTTTCCCTGGGGATATTTTTTACCTTCATTCCCGACTGCTGGAACGCGCTACGCATTTAAGTGATGCCCTTGGTGGTGGTTCGCTGACCGCCCTGCCCATTATCGAAACCGAGGCGCAGGATATTTCCGCCTATATCCCGACCAATCTCATTTCGATTACAGACGGGCAAATTTATCTCTCACCGTCCTTTTTTGAACTGGGTATTTTACCAGCCGTGGATGTTGGTAAATCTGTGTCACGGGTCGGCGGCAAGGCCCAGCGACCCGCTTATCGGGCGGTAGCCAGCAGTTTGAAATTGACCTATGCCCAATTTGAGGAACTGGAAACCTTTTCCCGATTTGGTGCCCGCGTAGACGCAGAAACCCAAAAAATCATAGACCATGGCCAGCGTGTTCGAATGAGCCTCAAGCAAGCAGAATGTTCACCGATATCCGTTGCAGAACAGATCCTGTTATTGCTCGCAGTCAAGGAAGGGCTCTTTGATACAATCCCTTTGCCTGTCATGCCGGACGCGGAACAGCACTTGCGACAAGCAGTGGTGTCCATACCAGAGGCCACCCGGGACAAATTCGAAACAGACCAAGACATGAGCAAGAGCGACCGACAGGCAATTATTGAGGTTGCGAAAAAGGCCCTGGCCGAGTTCGTCGACACGCAAAGTATTTCAATTGAACCGGAGCAAACCCGATCAGCACAACAGCCAGTCTAAAGCACAAGATCAACAGTGCCGACAGCCTGCAGTCTGTCGTGCGCACCATGAAGGCAGTGGCCGCAGCCAGCATCAACGAGTATGAGCAAGCGGTCGCTGCTCTTGGCGACTACTTTGCAACAATAGAGCGTGGCCTGGGCGCGTGTTTCCGCGACCCTGACCTACTACCCGCGATAACCACTGCCTTCAACCAGCCAACTCAGCCCTGCATTGTTGTCTTTGGTACGGACCAGGGCCTGGTGGGGCGGTTCAACGACACCATTGCAGACTTCGTCCTGAATTCGACACTAATGACATCGTTATCCACAAGTTCGCGAGCCTCATCAGCACCCGTTCAACCACCCCTGGTGTGGACGGTGGGAGAACGCCTGAATGAACGGCTCACCGATGCGGGATTGATCACACAGGCGCACTTTGATGTACCTAACTCGGTCAAGTCCATCACTCCCCTGATCGGACAGGTTCTGCTCAGCATAGAATCCAACCACCACATCACCGCGACAACAGAATTGCACCTGTTCTATAACAGGCCCACCACTGGCTCGCAGTACAGCCCGGTTACACAGCGCCTGTTGCCTCTTGATCAGCACTGGCGTGCACAACTCGCTGCCCAAATCTGGCCAACCAACAATGTGCCACAACTGCTCGGCGACAAAGCCGGCACACTGGGTGCACTGATTCGTGAGTATTTGTTTGTTTCCCTGTTCCGGGCCAGCGCCGAATCGTTATCCAGCGAAAACGCAAGCCAACTCGCTGCCATGCAACGCGCTGACAAAAACATTGAAGACTTGCTGGCAACACTGCAACGGGATTATCACCGCCTGCGCCAGGCCAGCATTGATGAGGAAATGTTTGATGTCATCGCCGGGTCGAACTAGCGCGGGCGAATTGCCAGCTTGCCCAGCGCCAGACTTAGTCCTTCGGCGCCATGCCCTTCAGATACTTGAACAGATCACTGTCTGTCGATAGCACCAGCGTCGTATTGTCGACCATGATCGCAGTATAGGCCTGCATGGCGGCAGTAAATTCATAGAACTCCGCAGATGCCGGACTCTGATTGTAAGCCTCTGCATAAATATCAGTCGCTTTTGCATCGGCCAAACCCCGGATCTCTTCCACCTGTCGGTAGGCTTCAGACTGGATCTTGTTCAGGTCACGCACGCGGTTGCCACGAATCCGAGCAGCCTCACCGTTGCCCTCAGACAGAAAACGTTCAGCAATCTGTCGTCGCTCACTGATCATCCGGTCATAAATCTTTGGTCGCACGCTCTCGTTGTAATTGATTCGCTTGAACCGTATGTCGAGCAATTCGATACCAAAAACCTGAACTTTTTCCGCTGCCGCGGCAAAGATGTCTTCTTCAACCAGTTGGCGCCCCTTTTTAATCGGCACCAGCGCGCCCATGTTCAGTTCCTTTTCCGCGTCGGTCAGCAATCCGTCGCGGAGCGGTACCCGGTCCTTGGTAGTGCGAATAATCTCGATTAACTCATGCTTGGCAACCGCGTTGCGTGTTTCACTACCGAGTATATCGTCGAGCCGAGATTGCGCACTCCGTTCATCGCGCAACCTGAGAAAGTATTGCAGTGGATCGGTTATCCGCCAGCGAGCATACAGGTCTACCGAAATGTAGAGCTTGTCCTTTGTTGGCATATCCGAGGGACTCCCGTCCCACTCGAGCACCCGCTTGTCGATCGGATTAACTTCCTGGATAAAGGGGAGCTTGAGCTTGAGACCGGCGGAGGTTACCGGATCACCCACAGGCTTGCCGAACTGGGTAATGATGACTTGTTCAACCTCGCTGACGGTGTAGATTGAATTCACGAAGACAAATGTGACGGTGACCAGCGCCATCACGAGGAACAATTGCTTACCGTTCATGGTTTCTCTACCTTCGCTGTCGACTTTCCGTCGAGATTCAAAAACGGCAGGATGCCGCGGGTTTCAGCATCGATGATAATCTTGGAATCCACGCCCGGCAGGACTGCCTGCAAGTTCTCTATATAGATTCGGCGTCGGGTGACCCCAGGGGCTTTCGAGTACTCTGTGAACAGCGCACTGAATCGCGCGGCATCCCCCTCTGCCTCGTTGATCCGTTTCAGGCGGTAGCCATCGGCCTCACGAATACGCTGATCCTTTTCACCTTCCGCCAACGGGATGACCTTGTTGTAATCACGCCGGGCTTCATTGATTAACTTCTCCTTTTCCTGCTGCGCCTGATTGACCTCGTTGAATGAGGATTGCACCTGTTGCGGCGGATTGATGTTCTTAAGTTGTACCTGGTCAATGCTGATACCCATCGTGTACTTGGTCGACAATGCCTGCATCTTGGTGAGCGCTTCCGTTTCAATCTCCTGTCGCCCAATAGTGATGACCTCGTCCACCGTACGATCACCCACCACTTCCCGCATCACCGATTCTGAGACATATCGAAGTGTTTCACTGGGTTCACGAACCTCAAACAGGTATTTGGTCGGATCAGAAATACGGTACTGCACCACCCACTCGACCAGCGCAGCATTGAGGTCGCCAGTGACCATCTCGGTTTCACGTTTGCTGTCCTGCTTGCCAACCGGCCCCTGGTACGGATCTGTCGCGCCCGGTGTGGTGAAGCCGAATTCCTGCTTCAGTTGCCGCTTCACGGGCACAATCGTCGCCAAATCGATACCGAGTGGCAGTTTGAAGTGCAGTCCAGGCGGCACGTCCTTGAGATACTTTCCAAAACGCTGCACAACCGCAACTGAATCGCTGGGCACCGTGTAGTAAGCCGTCCATGCAAACAGACCCGCCAGAAGGACAAGGGCGAAAACAATCCCACTCCCAAAACCACCACCATGTAAAAACTGCGCGAAC
>CAYGNA010000334.1:0-4911 GCA_964351065.1 uncultured Pseudomonadales bacterium | reverse complement strand
CCATTTGATCAAGACGGAATCAGTATCGCGGCCAGGTATTTCCTCGCCAGCCGCAAACTTGCCAGCCCGGCAGATGTTGAGGCCCTCATTCAACAGGCAGATATTGTCATCACCAGCGCAATCGCTGGCGCTCCGACCGATCCTGCATCTATCCTGGCGCAAAACGAAGCCGCCCTTGTATGCGCTATTACGCCATACGGTGTTAGCGGCGATGCGGCGGCTTATCCCGGCAATGACCTGACTGCTTGCGCTGCGTCCAGTTGGGCATTCGTCAATGGCCTTGCAGGTCGCGCTCCGTTGAAGAGCAGTGGCTATCAGGCATCCTACCAGACAGGCACGTTTGCCTTTGGTGTCCTGCTTGGCTGCCTGCTCGAAAAGCTAGCAACGAAGGCTGCAGGCCAGGTCATTGATATCAGCGAACGGGAAGTACTGGTGTCTACTGCCGCGCCCGCGCCGTTGCGCTACCAGTATTCCGGTGTCAATCTCGCGAGAAAGCCTGCAGTTGACGTCAACGAAGGACCTATTCCTGTCAGAGACGGTTGGTTTGCGCTCACAATCTCCCGGCCGGCTTTCTGGATCAAGGCCATGGAGTTACTTGGCCTGCCAGATCTTGCTGCCGACCCTGAACTGCAACAACCCGGCATGCGACATAAATTCAAGGACCGGTTTGTCGAGCGAGTGGGTGCTGCCATGCAGACCTGGAATCGTATGGACCTGTTCGATGCGCTGGGGGCACAACGCGTCATTGCCGGGCCTGTGCTGCGAATGGATGAACTCGGTGACAATCCGCAGTTCAGGGGACGGCACTTTTTTCGCAGCAACAGCGAGGGCACACGCTATCCCGGCCCCATCGCTGCGATGGGTGCGAGTCGGTTTGTGACGCCCGAGTTCAGCACTGAGGTTGTCCGCAAATTCACCGGCAGCGGCCCCACATTAAGGCAACCTGTCCGCGCCGGGGCAACGGGCAATGGACCACTGGCAGGATTTCGGGGGCTGGTTCTAACCCAGGCTTGGGCGGGTACCTATGCAACCGAACTCCTGGCATTACTCGGCGCCGAGGTGATCCAACTGGAAACCCGTTCACGGCTGGATTCATGGCGAGGAACCTATCAGAACCCAATTCCCAAAAACCTTCAGGCAAAAGACACCGCGAAGCACGCATGGAATTGCAGCCCACTTTATAACTCCGTCAACCTGAACAAACAGTGCATCACGCTCGATTTGTCTGAACCCGAGGCCGTTAAGCTGTTCAAGGCGATGCTGCCAAACATCGACTTTATCGCAGAAAACTTTTCCCCGCGCGTGATGAAAAACCTCGGTATCGACTATGAAACATTGAGGCAAATCAAACCGGATCTGGTGATGGCAAGCCTGTCGGCCTATGGTGCTGTTGGCCCCTGGTCGCATGTCCCGGGCATCGGCGGCACCATTGAGCCCTCGTCAGGGATGTCTGCCCTGCTCGGTTACAAAGACGAACACCCCCTCAATTCCGGCCAGATGTACCCCGACCCGGTAGCCGGGCTGTGTGGATTTTCAGCAATCCAGCTTGCGCTCCTGCACAGGGATCGCACGGGTGAGGGACAGTACATCGACCTGTCCATGCAGGAGGCCAACTTCACCTTTGTCGGTGACGCCTGGCTGGAGTACGAGCTTAATGGCACCGTGCGCGGACCACTTGGCAACTCACATTCAACGTTTGCACCTCACGGCATCTACCCCGCTATCGGAGATGACGAGTGGGTTGCTATTGCGGCTGAGACCGATGCCGAGTGGCGGGCGCTCGCAGGAGCGCTCGGCATCGACCAGGAACGATTTGCTACAGCATCCCAACGAAAGGCAGCAGAAACAGATCTTGATACATTAATCGCGCAGCAGACTGCGGGCATGGACAAACACCTGCTCGCTGCAAACCTGGTTGCTGCTGGTGTACACGCTGCAGCGGTGTTGACGCCGGCTGAGGTAGCGGAGGACCAATCACTGCGCGCACGCGGGCATATGCAAAGAATCACCCATCCGGAGGCGGGCGACGCCTGGCAGTCTGTGCTCGCGGCATCCTTCAGCCGCTCGACAGTTGGACCATTCAGCCACGCGCCGTTACAGGGAGAGCACTCGGCAGAAGTATTCAGGCGTTTTGCTGGCCTGGACGATAACGCGTATCGGGAACTCTGTAGAAAGGGGATTTCAGGTATGGGGCAAACAGAAAAGGCCTCTGTCGAGAATCAGGCCTGAGAACCAGATTCGAGAACCAGACTCGAGAACCAGACTCGAGAACCAGACCTGAAGTCAGCCATATCACGCAACTTTTACGGCGTAACCGAGCGAGCGCTTTTCCGTGTCTATCATGCGCTCAGCATATTCAACGCAGCGGCCACACCCTGTACCCACGCCCAACTTCTGTGACACCGCGGCCAGATCAGAAGCGCCTTTTTCCACAGCTTCCCTGATCTGGGCAGAATTTATACGTTTGCAGACACATACAATCATGAAAGGTATGCTACCCGCCTTGCTTATGAATGTAAATAGGAATGATTCGTAATTGTATTCGCGGTAAACGAATTGCGGGAGAGCAACCAGACGACTTAACATTGAGATACGCAACAAGTCGAACGATACCAGGTTGCCAGCGGCATTCTGCCAGTAGCGTTCATCTGCAAGCTAACATCAGCAAAAAGTAAGGCGACAACATGAAACCCCAACACCCGGAAGTTATCGACTACCTCAACAAAGTCCTGAAGAACGAACTGACTGCCATCAATCAGTATTTCCTGCACGCCAAAATCTACGAAGACTGGGGAATCAAGAAACTGGCCGAGAAAGAAAAGAAAGAATCTATCGAAGAAATGGAACATGCCGACTGGATCATGGAACGAATCCTTTTCCTCGAGGGGCTCCCAAATCTGCAGGACCTCGGCAAGCTATTCATTGGCGAATCTGTACCCGAGATGCTGCAGTGTGATCTTGATCAGGAGAACGTCGCTCTACCCCTGTTACGCGAGGCCATCGAGTTCTGCGAACAGCACAAGGATTTTGTTACCCGGCAACTGTTCGACGACATTCTCAAGTCAGAGGAGGAACACGTTGACTGGCTCGAAACCCAACTTTCGCTAATCGAAAAAATAGGCCTGCAAAACTACATCCAATCGCAATCCGGGGCCGCAGAATAACCGTAGTGCTTAACCGCTAACAGGTCGTTTTTGCTGCGCGAGGCCCGTCACAGAACTACTGCCAATCAGGCCATGCCTGTCATAGAGCCAACATTCGCCGATTGCCACGCCATCAGTCGCGTTGTGATTGACCACGTCGATGCCGATCCATTCATCGACTGGCAATCGGTGCAGGTAAAGAGTCACATCTGAGTTAATGTAGCCGAGGCCACCCTCACCGGAATTTGCCCAGGGATTGGTCAAATCTGCAACCATCGCCACGTGCATCCAGGGTGTTATCGGCACACCTGCCACAACATCATGGCCGCCCTTGAGCCACATGCGTTTTTTGCCATACTGATTCATACCGCCAGCAATGACCCGGCGCTGCTTATTCCCGAAGCCTGTTTCTTCTGGTGGGATGTCTTCCGGCACAGGTACATCCCAGGGTTCTGGCTGCCAAACCTTTACCTCGGCATTACTCGTCCTGCGCAGGAGCTGGCAACTGGCTCGCGCCATACTAACGCCGCCTGAGAAAAACTCTGCATCAATCACCTTGATGCGATACCCATCACGAACAACCCGGGTTCTGATCTCAATCGGTGAAAAGTCTGGCAGTCGATACATATCAACTGTCAGGCGTGCGGGCATGTAAACAGCGCTATCAAACGCCTGCTCAATCTCAAACGCGAGTAGCGTTACTATTACGCTGCCGCTTAACGAATTGGGATCCCAGGGACCTCGACAGGCGGCTGTTGGCCGATAGCGCGTGTCTTCGCGCAGGAAATAAAAATCGGTCATGCTAACAGTCCCTGGCTACTGGATCGAAAGACGATACATAAGGACGGCTGCGCGTTCGATCAGCATGGGTAACGTCGACAAATCGATACTTTCACCAGGGGCGTGCGCACCATTACCCTCGGCACCGATGCCATCAATCACATCGACATATTCAGCGACAAACGAAACATCCGCTGCGCCACGTTTGCCCGGGTCATACGCGGTCACCTCGCCGTACCCCAGGTCCTCGCTCACCTCACTCAGCACAGAAAGCAGCGCAAGGTTTCCCTGGGTTGGTGGCATGGATGGATAGCCGTCAAAAAACTCAATGCTGGCGCTGGTCTGTGGCAGATTGCCTGTCTCGGCAATTGCCCGCATTGTCTCCCGGGCTGACTGTTCCTGGGCCTGTGAAATCGTACGGAGACCACCGTGTACCACCAGATCCCTGGCCACGATATTTGTCTTGCCAGACACGCTACCCGCGTTGGTTTCCGGGTCATAGCTGACCTCGGTGCCACCAATGATAATGCCCGGATTGAAGGTAAGGAATTCTTCCCCCTTAACCTCCTCGTGGAAACGATTGAGAATTCGCGCAGCTTCAAAAATGGCACCTGAGCCCACTTCCTCACTGAATATGCCGGCAGAATGCGCCTGACGCCCTTTAACATCCAGACGCCAACCACTGGACCCGCGCCGTGCCACAGTTGCCGCATTCAGACTTGTAGCAATTTCAAAACCCAGCGCCACGTCACACTGGCGGGCAGCATCAACAAGATGCCTGCGACTGATGGACTTGGGACTACCTGACTTCTCTTCATCACCTATAAACGCAACGATGTATTTACCATCATTCAAAACACCGGCTTTCAATAAGGCTTTCAGCGCGAACACAATCACAACATCCCCGCCTTTCATGTCGTTCACGCCAGGTCCAGTCGCGATATCACCGGATCGACTAAAATGCTGAAACTCACTTTGGGGTTCAAAA
>CAYGNA010000333.1:0-4917 GCA_964351065.1 uncultured Pseudomonadales bacterium | reverse complement strand
GAAATGACAGGCTGCTACGGTCGAAATGACAGGCTGCTACGGTCGAAATGACAGGGGTGCACGGCCTCTGTCATCTCGACCGGAGCCCGCAGGGCGGAGCGGAGAGATCTCTCTACAACCGCCCAAATCCAATGTTGGTCTCCAAAACCAATCTGACGTAGTCTGACCCCTCTCCCAATGGAGTTGCGCTGATGCAAACCATACATGTATTACTCTTGCTTGGTGTCCTGACCGGCTGTGGTGGCGGAGCGGAACACACTGAGCCAGCCGCGCCGGCGCCCCAGGCAAACAACCCGCTGGCAGCAGAACAGCAAACGCTGCGTGATGCTGCAGCGATTCAGGGTTTGCTCGACAAGAACGCGGAAGAGAAAAAGAAAGCGGTCAACAACGCTAACTGACGTCCGTCACCGACTGCGCGGGCAGTTTCTCAAAAACATCAATCCAGAAGCTGGCTGTAATGTTGGCAAGCTCGCTATCGATGGCTGAGAGACGCTGCATAGCGCCAGTGCGGTGTGCCATGGGGGTCATTGCAAGTAGTTCTGTGCGCGCTGCCAGGTCGAGATCCATATCAAAAGTGAGCTCAGTCTCCCTGATATGGGTGAAACCGTCGAGTGACAGGCTCGCTCGTTCGTGGTGTTTAACTGCCTTGTAAACCAGCGACTTCACCTCTAATAGATGAAGTGGACCAGGCGTGACCCGGATAAAAACCCCCGCGTCGCGAGTTACCCGCAGGACTTCAGGCGTGGCGGGCGCGAGTATCACCAGAGTGGTATCGAAGCTGCCTTCAGCTATGGGCAGGTGAAAATTATTGGCGACGGCAAAATTGATAGCAGGGTGTCTTTTTGCAGCGGACCGAATTGCCGGCTTTGAGATATCTACCCCATAAACATCGCTACCGGTTTGGGCAACGCCTGATGTGAAGTAGCCCTCGCCACAGCCGATATCCAGCACGGTCCCGGTGGTATCCGGGACCATCTCGGCAATCTGCGCTGCCAGCGGTGCATAGTGACCGCTTTCCAGAAACTGCCGCCTTGCTGCAACCATGGTACTGTCGTCACCGGCTTTTGCCGAGCGGCGATGGTGGCTCGGCAGCAGGTTAACGTAACCTTCTCTGGCAATGTCGAAACTATGCCCATGCTCACATCGCAACGTACTTTCAGCGTGTGTGAGTTGAGCAGAGCAGATTGGGCAGGTAAACAGGCGCATCAGGCATTATAGCCTGGTCAACAGAGCCACAGCGTGGATATTTGGCAATGGTTTCAGGTTGTGTGGAACAGGCGAATGGGGTCCCAGTTGCCTGAGAAACACTGAGTATTGTGCCAGCGAACCTGGTTCGATGATGGAAACAGGTTGAGGGTCCTGGTCTGTTCCACCCCGGATGGTCGAAACTCAAAGGCGCTGATTTGCGCTTGCTCAAGATCAATCAGGGAAAAGCCAGGCCAGTGTGTGCCTTTGAGGGTCCCTGCGTTGATGAGTGTCAGGGTCTCGAAATACATTAAGGTTCTGAAGTGCATGTGTCCATTAATCATCAACTGGTATGCCCCGGTCTCAATAATCGCATCCAGCTTTTTGCATCGTTCGGTTGCCATGCGAGTCGTGCCTGGCCAGACCTTTTTCAGATCATTCCCAGCCACGCCATGGCATAGCAGAACGCGTCCCAGGATGGTGTCCAGTTCAAGTTGCACCGGGAGCCTGGAAAGGTAATCGCGAGTAGCCGGGGCCAGATTATGAAGCTGGTGGGCCTGAGCTACATGGCGCACCCTGGATTCGAGTATCCAGCGGTCGTGGTTGCCTCGAACCACGTGGACGTCTGCCTTCTGCAGGAGTTCCGTTGCCCGGTCAGGGCACCCAACGCCATCAACAATATCGCCGGTACAGACGATCGCATCGACTGCACGGCTCTCAAGTACCCGCAGTGCTGCTGCAAGCCGATGATGCTCAGCGTGAACGTCGCCGATAACGCCAAGTCGGCGTATTGGCGCAGTGTTCATGCTGTTTGTTAAGTTTGTCATTGATTCATCATACGCAGAAACAAGTGGTGCCGGTTCTCTGGTCTTGGCCAGCGGTCAAGGTTTTGTCAGGACATGGACGTGAGATCGGAACCCGGATAGTCGTTTCCAGCGCATCTCTGGGATAGAATGCGCGCTTCATTTTTGTGCCGGTCCCCAATGAGTACCCAGACATCACTAAGCAAGTCAAAAATCAGGATTCTATTGCTTGAGGGGATCCATCAAAACGCCGTGAAGGCTTTCAATAGAGCGGGTTACGCCAATATTGAGGAGGTCAGTGGCTCGTTAACCGAGAGCGAACTGATCGAGCGCGTAAAAGGTGTCCATATACTGGGCATTCGTTCCCGAACCCATTTGTCGCCAGCGGTGTTTGAAGCGGCGGACAAACTGATTGCTGTTGGGTGTTTTTGTATTGGTACTAACCAGGTGGATCTCGAGGCAGCGCTGGTTGCGGGCATCCCGGTGTTTAACGCGCCCTTCTCAAATACACGTAGCGTGGCTGAGCTTGTCATTGCTGAGGCAATTCTCCTGTTGCGCGGTGTGCCCGAGAAAAATGCACTGATGCATCGTGGGGTCTGGAAAAAGAGCGCAAGCAATTCTTTTGAGATCCGAAACAAGAACCTGGGCATTGTGGGTTACGGCAATATAGGCACACAGGTCAGTGTGCTGGCGGAGTCACTGGGCATGAAGGTGAACTTTTTTGATGTGAATGCCAAGCTGGCCATGGGTAATGCCCGCGCCATGGGTTCACTGCAGGAATTGCTCGCTACCAGCGACGTGGTGAGTTTCCATGTGCCGGAAGACGCATCAACTCACATGATGATGGATGCCGACCGCATTGCGCAGATGAAACCGGGCAGTGTGCTGATAAACGCCTCCCGCGGCAGTGTCATCGATCTGGAAGCACTGGCCAGAGCGCTTGATGACGGGCATGTGCTGGGTGCCGCGGTTGACGTTTTCCCGGTTGAACCCAAGTCGAACGATGAAGAGTTTGTGTCGCCCATGCGAAACAGCGACAACCATGTCGCCAATGTACTGCTGACGCCCCACGTTGGAGGAAGTACGGTAGAAGCCCAGGAGAATATTGGTATTGAGGTTGCTGAAAAACTGGTGACCTATAGTGACAATGGCTCCACAGTGGCCTCGGTTAACTTTCCTTCGGTGAGTCTGCCAGGGCATTCCGGCGCCCATCGCCTGCTCCACATCCATAACAATATCCCTGGTGTGCTGACCGAGATAAACCAGATCCTTTCAGAGAAGGGCATCAACATTACGGGGCAGTACCTTCAGACCAATAACACGATTGGCTACGTTGTGGTTGAAGTCGATAAAGAGTATGGCAGTCTTGCCCTGGAGCAGTTGCAGCAGGTGAAAGGCACAATTCGCACACGGATTCTTTACTAGGCGCCGGGATCTCACCATTCCAGCCCTGCGGGCTTTCAGTCGAGATGACAAGACTGTGTTGCCTTGCACTGCCGTCGTTTCGAGCCAAGCTATAAGGTCATTTCGACCGAAGCTACAACGTCATTTCGACCGAAGCGGAGAAATCTCAAACCCCTCGCCAAAAAATAGTGCAACAGTGGTGTGCACTCCCTGGTAGCTACGTTGCGCTAATTTTACCCGGGTAGTATTTACATTGTATTTTACCCCGGTATAATTCAGCAGCTTCTGAAAGTAGCCCTGCAGTATGACGACACTACATTCCCATACCGGCTTTGACGGTAACTCTTGCATCGCCCATGGTGACTTGAAAACCGTTGTACTCGCGGTAAAACGCGCGATGGCCGTAGGCACCGGCGGGCCGCTATTGATCTTTAGTGATCAGACAGGCCGTGTGGTAGATGTTGACTTCCGTGGCACGGACAACGAAGTTCTCGCTAGACTTGAGCCTGGCGTCACCAATTCACCAGCGCACAGTTTAAGTGAGCCGACATCTGGCCCAAGGGGGCGCGGCAGGCCAAAGCTTGGTGTAATCGGGCGGGAAGTGACACTTCTGCCAAGGCACTGGGACTGGCTGGCTGCCCAGCCAGGTGGTGCATCCGTTGCCTTGCGTCGGTTGGTTGAGGCGGCACGCCGCGAGAGTGGTCCGCAGGACGATCAGCGACGAAACCAGGCCTGTGCTTACCAGTTTTCGTTGGTAATGGCAGGCAATTTTACCGGCTTTGAAGAAAGCACCCGGGCATTGTTTGCAGGGGACCCGGAGAGATATCTCGAACACTCGGCCGATTGGCCCACCGATGTCAGGGAACACGCCTTTCGCCTTGCGTTTGGCGACCAGGGGGAAACACCATGATCGATAAGCGAGCACTAAAGCAGCAGTATCTGGAAACCAGAACACGAGCGGGTGTCTATGTAATTAGAAACAAGGTCAAAGGCCGCGCGCTGGTGGCCGGGAGTAACAACGCACAAGCGAGGTTGAATCGGCACCGGTTCGAACTTCGCTACGGCAGCCATCCCAATGTGCGGCTGAGTAAAGACTTCGCTGAAACCGGAGAGTCCGGATTTGACTTCGAGGTGCTCGATCTGGTCAAGCACAGTGACGATCCCGGGTTTGATGCCAAGCTTGAACTGGAAGGGCTGGTGGCGCTGTGGCGCGAGGAAATTCCGTGCCAGGGCGAGCAGGGTTACGATGAGGGAGGAAAGCTGGCATGAGTAATTCATGGATCGAACTGTCCCTGGCCCTGCATCGTGCCAACGCGAAACTTCGCCTCATCCTCGACGAAGAATTGGGCGCATTCCATGGCATCGACTTCGAAGACTTTGCGCTATTGCATGCACTCCTTGATGAGAAAGACAACGGGGTCAGCCTGCCAAAACTCGCCCTCACACTTGGTGTATCCAGCTCGATTATGTTGCGTCGCATCCTGCCGCTGAAGAAAGTTGGACTGATCAGCTGCGAAGGGCACAT
>CAYGNA010000332.1:0-4918 GCA_964351065.1 uncultured Pseudomonadales bacterium | reverse complement strand
TTTGTAAATCGGGATCTAACCCGATAGCGCATCCACCCAGTGCTCTTCCGAAACAATTGCAAGGTTGGCACCGTCAGCACGTAACTCAATCGCCTTTTCAATGCTGCGACCAAACGTCGTATGGGACCAATCAGGGCTGCACAGTTCGCCGATAACAAGGTAGTCGGTAGTGCGGGTTGGCGAAGGCACAACCTCACCCCCCATTTGCACAATCACCTCTTCGCACTCAAGGTTGTCTCCAAACACAAACCGGCCAGTGAGACAGAACGACTTGCCTTCAAACACGAGTTTGGGCGCAGGCACATTCAGCGGTAGCGTTGTGGACTTGTCATCCGCCGAGAGCATACCGTTATCACCCGTGAGGGCTCTCAGCGTCTCGAGCAGGTCACCCTGCTCATCCCGGCTCAATATGCCATCGCGCAGCATCTCTGTGAGTCGGGCATAAAGCACGTTCACGGGCCATTTATCAGCAATTTCACGGTGGCTCTCAATCCACTGCCCGATAAAAATTGCCTCCTGCTCATCCACCCGGCCGTCGGCAATGACGCCACGGCAGATGCCAATCAGTTCATCAATCAAACGGTCCTGTATGCGACTGCCGCTCCTGGACTTCACCATAGCTTTCTACTCCTTGGAATCTGTTTCGTCCTGCAGCTGCACCAACACCTGACGGACGGAATTAACCCACCCAACGTGGGCGGCCAGTTGTTTCAGGAACCCTGGCTCTATAGCAAAAGAGATTTCGGCGCGAAACCCGGTCAGTACAAGGTCGTCGGTCAGGTAGGCAGTTACATCCCCTGCGGGCTCACCCTCGACGATCCAGTAAACATCAAATACCGCCTCAGGGCACCAGTAACGCGTAAAACCATCGTATCCCGTAAGCCCGGAACCCACATCCTCCCACGCGCTTATCTCGCTGCGCAGTTCCCGCCAGGGACAGGCGAGTAACTGTTCAGGGTGCGTCAGCCCGGGACGCGTCGTTTCCATCCACTCACGCTGATCTAGTGTCTCCAGGTTAGCCACTTCATTATCGCGGACAATACGCGAATCAGGCACCAAGGAAAACCGGTAGCAGCCGCAAATGAAGTAAACTGCGTCAATGATCAACGACCATCGCCCTTACTTCGTCAAACGCCTGTACCTGTGGTGGGAGCGTTTCTATACACGACGCTTTGTCGAGGCTCATTTCGAGTCCCTGGGTTCTGATCCCCATATCATGAAGCCCTGGAATATCAGGGTGCACGGCGCGCGTATCAGCATCGGCAGAAACGTGCACATCGTCACCGCAGCAGATCGCATGGTCGGTCTGTCTACCTGGGCATTCGAGCAACACCAGGGTCAGATTCGCGTGGGCGACAACTGCCTGATCTGCCCTGGCGTTAGAATTGATTCTGCCAGTCAGGTGAAAATTGATGATAACTGTATGCTGGCGGCAGGCGCCTATGTCACCGATGCCGACTGGCACGATATCTATGATCGCACCCGCACGGTGGGCACTACGCGGCCTGTGCACCTCTGCGAAAACGTCTGGATTGGTGATGGCGCAACTGTCTGCAAGGGTGTCACCATCGGCAAAAACAGCGTCATCGGCGCGGGTGCTGTGGTCACTGCAGATATCCCTGAGAATGTCATCGCAGCCGGCAATCCGGCGCGCGTGGTCAAGCCACTTGATCCGGACAGGGAAATAGTGAGCCGCGCAGCAATGTTTGTTGATCCGGCCGCGCTTCGCGAGGCAACTGACCGGATCGATCGCTACGTGTTAACCAGCAATACAATACTGGGCTGGATTAGAACCCTGCTGGCACCCCGCTCGGGAGATTAGCCAGCACAGAAAAAAACTACTGGCGCCAGAGACGGACATCATTCGGCGGCGTATCAGACAGCGAGCGATAAGCTGAAATATCAACCCCACCTCGCCGCGTGAAATGCGCATGCACCGACAACCGATCCGGTGCACAACGATTCATCAGATCAACAAAAATGCGCTCGGCGATCTGCTCGGCAAATTCTGCATGAGAGCGGTAGGAAACCAGGTATTTGAGTAACCCCTCGTGATTCATACTGCGCCCGCTGTACTGCACCAGAATACTGGCAAAATCCGGCTGTCCCGTGAGGGGGCACAGCGATTTGAACAGGTGAGTAAACAGCGACTCACGCACGATGGTGTCACTCTCGACGCCAAGATACTCAGGATCCCAGTAGTAATCGGTAATCTCTACATCAAGCGCGTCCAGGCTGGTGCCATTAATGACGCCTATACCGGACTGATGCACCGCTTCTGGCGACAACAAGGTGACACTGACCGGCGACTGCGCAGCCAGGGACAGGTCCGACTCAAGCGTATTGATGACCTCTGACCGGTGACTAAATTTGGTATTGCTGTAGGAACCCAGGTAGAGCTTCAGAGATTTGGACTCGATCAGATGCGGCGATTTGGCAGGTACGTCGAAATGCGCTACCGCCACCTCAGGCTTGCCCCTGGTGTTGAGCCACGTAAATTCATAGGCATTCCAGCCGTCCCGACCACGAAATGGCAGCGCATCGTCAGTAATTCCCAGCGACTCACGCTGCGGTTTACGCGGCAGCGAGGCCAACAGCGACGGACGATACTTCGTAACGTATTCAGTCTTGGTGCCAGCAGGCTTGCGAATGATGGTCTCGTCGGCCATTGGTGTGGGAATATCCACCTCGTTAAAAGTGACCCAGTTCACTTTATCAAAGCCTGTTTGTCAATAAATCACGATCTACGGTCGCAAATCAGGTGCCGCCGGTCGTTTGTTTGGATCGTTTGTTTGGGTTGGGGCATTTGGTTTATTGTGCGCACTCTTTCAAACCCCGGTTGTTTTGCCATGTCGACTCGGTTTCCAGGTTCTGCCACTTTCCCCGCACTGCTCGCCTTCGCCCTGGCAATACCCGCCTGGCCTGAGAGCCTGCTGGAGGAAGTTGTGGTCACTGCAGCGCGCGCCGACCAGCGACTTGCCGAAGTGCCGTCGAACATTGCCGTGTTGGACCAAAATGATCTGACACTCGTGGGTCATACGCATATCAGCGAGTTGATGAGCCGGGTTGCTGGCGCCTGGATTAGCCGTGGCAACGGCCAGGAACATCTGACGGCCCTGCGTTCGCCCGTGCTGACAGGTGCAGGCGCCTGTGGGGCGTTCCTGCTCGCCCAGGACGGCGTACCACTGCGAGCCAGCGGGTTTTGCAATGTCAATGAACTGTTTGATGCCAACGCCGAGCAGGCAGGCCGCGTGGAAGTCATCAAGGGGCCTGGCAGCGCACTGTATGGCTCAAACGCCATGCACGGGATGATCAATATCATTACACCACCGATACAGGCGTTCCGCAGCGTTTCCCTGGAGGCTGGCCCCGATGATTATCTCCGCGCCAGGACAACGCTTGCCAATGATACCTGGCGACTTGACGCCAACGGTACCCGCGACGGTGGTTATAAGGACGACAGCGGCTACGGCCAGCAGAAATTTACCGTCAAACATACTGCACAGTGGTCGGGCTGGCAGGCAACAACCGTGCTGGCTGGTTCCAACCTGAATCAGGAGACGGCAGGATTTATTGTTGGCAACCTCGCCTACAAGGATGAAACTCAAAAACGCATCAACCCTAACCCCGAGGCTTACAGGGATACACAGTCCCTGCGCCTTTACTCGCACCTGCGACGCGGCACAGCAGGTGGCAATCAGATTACGCTGACACCTTATGCTCGCTACACCAGCATGAATTTCATCCAGCATTTCCTGCCTGGCCAGGCCATCGAGGAGAACGGACACAACAGCGCCGGGATACAGTTCGCTTATTACAGCGATGCATGGACGTTTGGGATCGATGGAGAATCGACCCGCGGCTACCTCAGGGAGACCCAGCCAGGCCCAACTATCGGCAGTGCATTTCTCGTTGCTACCATTCCACCCGGCAAACACTATGACTACGACGTCGACGCCACCACCCTGGCCGCGTTTGTCAGATACCAGCAGGGACTCACCGATACCCTCGACCTGACGTTGGGGTTGCGGGCCGAGCGGGTCAATTACGACTACGACAACCGGATGCTGGATGGTCGGGTAAAAGAGGATGGCACATCCTGCGGTTTCGGCGGCTGCAGGTTCAGCCGGCCCATGGATCGCGAAGATACATTTTCCAATCTGTCACCAAGAATCGGGCTCACCTGGGCCCTCGGCAGTACCACCCAGGCTTATCTCTTTGCCTCACAGGGGTTTCGTGCACCACAGGTAACAGAGCTATACCGATTGCAGGATGACCAGAGCGTGAGCAACATCGATTCCGAGTCGCTGGCGAGTCTTGAAACAGGTCTTAGGGGCTCGCACGGTGCACTGACCTTCGATCTGTCCGTCTACACCATGAAAAAGGATAACTTTATCTTCAGGGACACCAATCGCCGGAACGTGGACAATGGCGAGACCTCTCATCGTGGCATCGAGATTACGCTGGAAATGGCAGTCAACGACTCCCTGCGAGCGGCACTCAACTGGAGTTATGCCCTGCATCGCTACGAAACCACGCCCGCGCTGGCAGCAGCGGACATCACCGGCAATGATATAGATACTGCACCCCGCCATCTGGGCGCTGCGAGTCTGCGCTGGACGCCTGGCACTCGAACTCGCGCAGAACTTGAATGGGTGCATATGGGCAAGTATTTTGAAGACCCTGAAAATCAGCATCCGTACGAGGGGCATGACCTGTTTCATCTGCGCGTGACCCACAGTATGAACGAGAAGCTCGACGTTTTTGCCCGGGTAACCAATCTGACCGATGTGGATTATGCCGAACGGGCAGATTTTGCATTTGGCAGCGACAGGTACTTTGTCGGTGAACCACGCTCGATTTACATTGGGATGACAGCGAGCTTCTAGCGACTTTGTGGACAGGAACCAGCTAGGGT
>CAYGNA010000331.1:0-4935 GCA_964351065.1 uncultured Pseudomonadales bacterium | reverse complement strand
TGGTCTTCTTTTGTCTGCAGGCGCCGTGTTTGGCGCGGAACAGCCCATGGAAGAAATTGTTGTTGTAGGCACACAGATTAAAGGTGCACAGATCACCGATGCGTTGCCAGTGTCTGTCATCACGGAACTCGATATCGAAGCGCTGGGGGTCAACTCTGGTGATGAACTGCTCGAGTATATTGTTGAGCAGGGCCAGAACTACTTCAGCGAGTCTGAGAACATCAGTGGTGGGGTTAACTCTGCCCGGGGTGATGTTGGTGCCTTTAACCTTCGAAACCTCGGCACAGGTAATACACTGGTTCTCTTGAACGGTCGCCGCATGGTGAATGCGGCCAGCTACCAGACTGAAGAAGTGGGCGGTAGTTTTGTACCTGTTAACACGGTGAATGCACAGTCGTTGCCTGTTACAGGTTTGCGCCGGGCTGAAGTGCTACGGGATGGTGCTTCTGCGATCTACGGTGCTGATGCTGTGGCTGGTGTTGTTAACTACGTACTCAAGAACGACTACGAGGGCTTACGGGTTCGCGTCAGGTACGACGACTACGACAATATCCCCCGTACCGATCAGCGACTGACGGTCGAGTGGGGCAAGGTATTTGATGGTGGCACCTCAGCGGGTGCGTTCATCAACTTCTATCATCGTGATCGCGTGAATTCCCAGGATGATCCGAAGTGGGCAGACAGTGATCTGCGTCCACTCGTGACCAATCCCGCTTTTGTCGGTAACTCGGCGTTTAACAATACCAGCGCAAACTCGGAATACGGACAATACGATGCCGTTAGCAGCGTGTCCGGCACTGGACTGAGCGGTGTCATTACTGACTCTGCCGGTGAGTTCGAAACCTTCCCCGCCGGCGATCCACGTTGCCAGTACGATATTGGGTACGGCACCTGTGGTGGTGTCGACGGACAGGGTACTTACCGTTACAACCAGAACGAAAACCGTGATCTGTATTCGGAGTTGGATCGGATAAATCTCTACGCCTATCTCAACCATGATTTTGCGAGTGGTATGCAGAGCTTTACCGAATTTACAGCTTATCTCTCGAAGACCAACACTATTCGGCATGCATCTACCACCCTCAGCGCTGTTGCGCCTTACCGGGTTGCGGCTAATAACTACTGGAATCCCCTGGGACCCTGTGGATCACCGAATCGTCTGCCCGATTCTGTAATTGGTACCAATGTCCCCTGTAGTGGCGTTGCCCTCAGCATCGACAACTACCGCTGGACGCACGTACCTCGGTTTGTTGACGTTGACGGCGAGGTGTATCGCATCGTGTCCGGTCTGAAGGGCAGCATGGATACCTGGGACTGGGAAGGCGCCATCACCTGGTCGCGGGCGACGCGAGATGACGTTACACATAACCGTATCTCCAATACGCTGCTGCAGAATGCGCTGAATGATCCGACGCCAACGGCTTTTAACCCATTCTCCGGGCGCGAAAACAGCAATATTGAGCAGATGCTGATTGATGTTTACAGGAAGAACGAACAGGAACTCTCCATGTTTGACTTCAAAATATCCAATCCTGCCATTTTTGATCTGCCCGCGGGTTCGGTGGGTGTGCTGGCCGGTTTCGAGTTCCGTGATGAGTCTTTCTCTGATGATCGCGACCCAAGGCTCGATGGCACCATCACCTACGTTGACAATAGCGGCGCGACCTATCCCTACATAGCAGATGTGCTGAATTCCAGTCCAACTGCAGATAGCGCCGGCGACCGTCAGGTTGCCTCGCTGTTTACCGAATTGGCAGTGCCTGTGCTCAGTAACCTGGACGTTCAGGCAGCCCTGCGTTACGAGGACTTCTCTGATGTTGGCAGTACAACAGTAGGGCGCGTGGCATTCGGCTACCGACCTCTTGAGCAGATACTGGTGCGCGGTTCCTGGTCCCAGGCATTTCGGGCACCCAACCTGGTCACCATCAACGAGTCGATTGTGGCGCGGTCCAATACACTGGACGACGTTTCATGCTTGTATGTAGACCCCAATGAAACGGAACTCGACTGTACCTACGGAATTCAGCGTACTGCCCAGGGCAGCAAGCAGCTAAAGCCTGAAGAATCGGTTAATACGTCTTTTGGTTTTGTCTTTGAGCCGGGAGAAGGTGTAACCCTGACCGTGGACTTCTGGAAAATCGAAAAGGACGACACCATTGGCCTCTTTGGTGAGGAAAACCATATTGCACTTGACCTCTTGCTTCGCCTGCAGGCGGGCACAGCGTCATGTGCTTCAGTGGTTGGGAATCCTGCTGTTATCAGGGATCCAGCGACATTGACGCCTGCATCACAAGCCCTTTGGCTGGCAGCGGGCGCATGTCCGGGTGGTGAAGTCATTCGCGTCGAAGACAATTATGCCAACCTGGATACGCGTACTGTCGCGGGTTATGACATCGGGTTGTACTACGAGGTCGACACAGATTTTGGTAACTTCGACTTTCAGATCATTGGTACCTGGCTCGACAAATACGAGCAGTCAGCGGGCGTTTTTGCAGCTCAGCTGGTAGAGGCACAGGCGAATGGCACCCTGCCTGCCAGTGTGCCGGTGGTTGGTTTTGCCAGCCTGGTTCGCCAGGATGGTAACCCCGAAACCAAGCAGAATATGCGTTTGTCATGGCGCAAGGGTGACTGGGGTGCTTCAGTAACAGGGATTCGTTATGGCGACTTTGTTCAAACGTCCCTGACCCTGGCAGACGGTACCCAGTGGGTTGTTCCGTCGATGGCCACCTACAACCTCTCTGTCGACTACAAGTTCAAGTTGATGGGTGATTCGGATGCGCGCGTCAGGTTTGGCGCCAACAACTTCACCAATGAGCGGGCGCCACTTGCGGACGATTCATTTGGTTACAATGCCGACATGCATTCAGACCTGGGGCGGTACTACTACCTGGACTTCCAGTTCACGCTGTAGTCTTTTGATCCAAAAAAATGGCCCCAATAGGGGCCATTTTTTTATCTCTGGCAGGCATCAACCCGCCAGTGAAGTTTTAGGGATTAACCCGCAGCGCGCCTTGCACCGCCGGCGCTTCTGCGACTGCCGAGGCCACCCTTGAATGTGCGGCCGCCTGGACTGCTGCTGTACACCTTGCGTTCTTTCTGGCGTGATGACTGGCTCTGTTTCGAGTTGTTCTGTGCCATGGTCATAAGCGCGGTATCAACTTCAAAACCTTCGGTTACACGCTGTTCGATATTGCCTTTGAGCAAACGTTCGATATCGCGCAGCAGCTTAAGTTCGTCCTGCCCAACCAGCGACAGGGCCTCGCCTTCACGACCGGCGCGACCGGTGCGCCCAATGCGATGCACGTAATCTTCCGGTACGTGAGGCAGTTCATAATTCACCACGTGTGGTAACTGATCAATGTCCAGCCCGCGCGCGGCAATGTCGGTGGCAACCAGCACATGTACCTTGCCTGACTTGAAGTCAGCGAGTGCTTTTGTCCGTGCACCCTGGCTTTTGTTACCGTGGATCGCGGCGGAGTTGATGCCGTCTTTTTCCAGCTGTGTTGCCAGTCGGTTGGCGCCATGTTTGGTGCGGCAGAAAACGAGCACCTGCTTCCACTGGTTGGAACCAATGAGGAATGAAAGCAGTTCACGCTTGCGCTTGGTATCAACAAGCTGGACTGCCTGCTTGATACCGCCGGCTGCAATTTCTTTCTTGGACACTTCGACGTGTACGGGGTTGTTTAACAAACCGTCTGCCAGGCGTTTGATGTCGCCAGAAAAAGTGGCGGAAAACATCAGGTTCTGCCGTTTTTGCGGCAACAGCGCGATGATGCGCCGAATGTCGCGAATAAAGCCCATGTCCAGCATGCGGTCGGCTTCATCCAGTACCAGGATTTCAACTGACGACAAATCGACGTTTTTCTGGGTCGCGTGATCCAGCAGTCGACCCGGTGTAGCCACCAGGATATCAACGCCGCGTCGCAGCTTGTCGATCTGCGGATTCGCGTTGACCCCTCCAAAAATAACGGCAGAGTTAAGGGGCAGATGGCGGCCATAGGCAACCACACTTTCATGTACCTGTGCGGCAAGTTCGCGCGTTGGCACCAGGATCAGCGCACGTACACGGCGCTTTTTGGCATCAGTTGTTGATGTGTTGAGTAGTTGTAGCAAAGGCAGGGTGAACCCTGCAGTTTTGCCGGTGCCGGTTTGTGCACCAGCCATAATATCGCGTCCTTCAAGCACGGGCGGTATAGCCTGTAGCTGGATGGGCGTGGCTTCGCTGTAGCCTTGTTCAGACACAGCACGAAGAAGTTCAGCCGAAAGGCCGAGGGAATCAAAAGACATATAAAGCTCCTGGGGCGTCCGCCGAGGAGTAATCCAGGGAAAGGTCGGGACACTTAGGTAAAAGTTATTTCGGGGTTTACCAGGTGGAAATACCGCGAGGGACCGGTGATGACCTTCAAGAACCGGTGACGCCACTATAACAGGAAACGATGGCAATACCAGCACGGTATTTTATCTGCTCTGGAATCGCCGCCGCTTCCTGGTGTGATAGCGGGTTGAGGTAGACAGCTCAGGTAGACAGCTCAGGTAGACAGGAAGCCACCGTCAACCGGTACGGCAGTGCCCGTAATAAAGCCCGCATCGTCAGATAAAAGAAACGCGATGGTCGCGCCGTACTCAGCATAGGGGTCGCCAGCGCGAGCGATAGGTGCCCAGCCTTTGGGTCGCGGCAGGTCAGCAGGCGGGGTTGTCTGTTTCGTGCGATCTTCCTGCGCGTGTTTACCAAGATTGCTGCCCAGGACGCCGGCAGGCTGTATCGCATTTGCGCGGATACCCTGGCTACCGTAGTCAACGGCGATCTGCCGCGCGAGCTGAATTACCGCTGCTTTTGATACTGCGTATGAGGCGGAAGCACCGCCAGGCCCAATGACTGAACCCGCAATGGAGGAGGTAACCACATAGGCGCCGCCACCGGCAGCAATCATGTGG
>CAYGNA010000330.1:0-4940 GCA_964351065.1 uncultured Pseudomonadales bacterium | reverse complement strand
TCATTGCAGCGGCAACTCCCCTGCCATCACCAATACCACCGGCGCCGAGCACCGGGATGTTACCGGCAGCGTCAACAACCTGGGGAATTAGCGCCATTGCACCAACGGGTGAATTGTGACCGCCAGCATCATGCCCCTGAGCCACAATCACGTCGAGACCAATCGAAGCCACCTGGATTGCATGCCGCACAGCGCCAACCACGGCCATGACGCGGGTACCGTTATAGCGGAACTCATCCATCCATGGGCCAGGATTGCCAAGACCTGCGGCGTAGACAGGGACTTTCTCGTCAACAATCACCTGCATCTGGGCATCAAAAAACTCCTTGCTGAACACAGCCAGGCCACCGCTCTCACCCGCCCTGTTGCGCGCGCCACCTGTGTCAGCCAGTTGTTCCTGTTCCATAAACTGTTTGGCAAAAGCAATGTGCCCTTGCAACAGTTCCATGGGATCATCTGCGGGTTCGGTGTTATCTCCGGCCGTTTGCGCGGCGCGCCTTACCGAAGCTGGCAGCAAGGTATCAACGCCAAAAGGCTTGTCTGTCAGCGAACGGGTCCGCTGGATCCATTCGCGCAGTTGCTCCGGCTGGCAGGCCGCCGCACCCAGCACACCAAGACCACCCGCATTGGAAACTGCGGCCGCGAGTTCAGGTGTACTGGCACCACCCATGCCCGCCAGTACAATGGGGTATTCGATACCAAGGATGTCACACACCGGGCTGTACAGTTTCATGGTTCTCCCTCTAATTATTGTTTGCCATTCACCAGACTTCGAGTCTCCATTTGACCAAAATGCCAGCTTCCGAGCCAGCCTGACATTCAATTGCAGTAGCGCCGACGAATTTAGTAATGTGACCTGTAACTAGAGCCAGTAAATACAGAGAGGTAGAAAACGCCATGAAGCTTCTGGTCGCCATGCTTTCCCACGAAACCAATACATTTTCGCCGGTACCCACAGCCCTGGAGCGCTTTGGGGGCGGCAGAGCACCAGCAGAAGGCGCAGCCGCTTTTGCCCTCGCACACGGCCGCGCCTCTACCATGGCAGGTATGGTGCAGGTAGCAGAGGCTGTCGGTGCTGAAATCATCACACCCATTGCGGCAGGCGCACCACCTTCAGGGCCAGTGTTCGATGAGGCCTACGCTTACATGACCGAGACCATTATGAACGCCATTCCCGGCTGTGATGGCATCCTGCTGGATTTGCACGGCGCCATGGTGACCCAGTCCCTGGAAGATGGCGAAGGCAGTCTGCTGGCAAGAATTCGCGCTGCTTACCCAGGGATTCCGATTGGTGTTGGCCTCGATATGCACGCTAATCTCTATCCCGCCATGGTAGAGAATTCCACAGTTATCACCGGGTACCAGACCTACCCTCACATCGATATGTTCGAAACCGGACAGCGCGCAGCACGCGTGCTGATTGATGCCATGGGTGGACGCGTCACACCAACCATGGTCTGGGGTAATGCGCCTATGCTGCCGCATGTCATGCGCCAGGGCACAGATGATTTCCCTAATAAGGCACTGCAGCAGCGCGTCAGGGAGATGGAGCGCGAAGAGGCGCTGGCCGTGAGCCTGTTTACCGGTTTCCCTCACGCCGACATCTACAATGCCGGACTCAGCGTGGTGGTTGTCACCGACAACAATCCCGCAAAGGCGAAAGACCTTCGGGACGAGTTGCTGGAAATGGCCTGGCAGAATCGAACTGCTTTTGTCTACAAGTTGGAACCCCTTGCAGATTCTGTCGGCCGGGCTGATGAAGCTGCTGATCAGACGGGCGAAGGACCGGTTGTGCTGCTGGACCACTACGACAATACAGCGTCCGGCGGCACCATGGACACGACAGAGGTGCTGCGCGAAATCCTGCTACAGGGCCTGGAGGACGTTGCTGCTTTTGGCATTTTTGATCCTGCAGCCGTCACTGCCATGATAGAAGCCGGCGTCGGTGAAGAGGTCACCGTATCATTGGGTGGCAAGTTCCACATGGATGCGCTGGCTGTCCAGAGTCGCCCGCTCGAGGTCACGGGCACCGTTCGGCTCATTTCTGACGGACTGTTTAAGGTAACGGGGCCAATGGGTACCGGCGCTACCATGAACATGGGAAAAACAGCTGTACTTGATACCGGCAAGGTTCAGATTATTGTCATCTCACGGCACGTGGAACCTTATGACCTGGGATGCTTTACCAGCCTGGGCATAGATCCGTTAGCCAAACGCTTCCTGATGCTGAAAAGCCGCATACATTACCGCGCGACCTACCGCGCGATTGCCAAAGAGGTCATTGAGTGTGCCGGGGTGGGTGTCTGCACATCAGATTACGATCAACTGCAGTTCACGAACGTGCGCCGGCCTATCTTTCCACTGGATAACATCAACACTGATTCGTTCAAAGAAGGTTTTCCGACAGATTAGTACACGATAGACCCAAACCTACGTAGGCGATAGAAACCTCAGCGAACCTATTGCATTCAATAGTGGATTTATCCATCAATTTGTCGAACGTGAATACGATTGGGAATCGGGCAGTTGACCCGGGATATTGTTTTTCTTCGCATAAAAGCGCAGCGTCGCAGCGGGGGAGCAAGACCCGGAGGGGCTTGCGGAGGAGGAAGGGCAGCCAGGATGGCCGCAAGCCGCGAAGAAAAACAATATCCCGGGTCAACTGCGAACACGTTGCGGGGCACCCAAACCAGCATCTCTTGAACATAAACAGCCAAACCGGTCTCAGCGTCAACTGCAGTCAACTGGACGATGATCCACCTGCCCCTGATAATGCGGCAAAACCACACCCGGAGAAAGCGATGACGGCAACCCGCCAGGTCTATTACCAAGATGCTTACCAAAAAGAACTCGACGCAACCGTTCTCGGTGTCGACGGCGACCGCGTGCTGCTGGACCAGACCATCTTCTATCCCGAAGGCGGCGGCCAACCCGGCGACACAGGTGACCTCACCTGCCCTGCCGCGAACCAATCATTGGCGATTACGGACACCCGCAAAGGAGAAGCTGGCGCTATTTGGCATCAGCTTGAGACCGCTGACCATGGACTCAAGGCAGGTGATGCCGTGCGCGTGACGCTGGACTGGGACCGGCGCTATCGGCACATGCGCATGCATACCGGTATGCACCTGCTGGGATCACTGATTCCGGTGCCGGTCACCGGTGGTTCAGTAGGCGCTGACAAGAGCCGCCTTGACTTTGACCTGGGCGATCATCTGGTTGACAAGGATGATCTCACCGAAAGGATGAATGCATTGATCGAGGCTGATCACGCCGTCACGTTTGAAACCATTACAGATGCTGAACTCGATGCCAAACCCGAACTGGTTCGTACCATGTCTGTCCAGCCCCCACGTGGCAGCGGTGTTATCAGAATGGTGCGAATCAGTGACGTCGACTTCCAGCCTTGCGGTGGCACCCACCTGAACAGGGTGGGCGAAATTGGCCGGGTGCGCATCAGCAAGATTGAGAACAAGGGCAAGCGAAACCGGCGCATGCACCTTGTGTTTGAAGACTAGTTTGAATAGTGGATTGAGAAATAGTTTGATGGACCAGGTTTCAGCAGGGCATCAAAAATCAGAAGAGGGTCAGCTGATCGTTGTGACGGATAAAGAGATCCGTGCGCAGTGCAGTGCGCTCGTTGGGGATCAATCCCAGCCCACGCGCTGCGATCATAAAGCGGCGCTCTATCAGTTTTGCGAAGACCCCCTCCCCGCGCATTCTGGTGCCAAAACCGGAAGCATAGTCTTTACCACCCCTGCTCTGCTGAACGAGGCTCATCACGTGGCGCGCACGGTCGGGAAAATGTTCCGCCAGCCATTCCCGAAACATGGGCGCGACCTCGAGTGGTAAACGCAGAAGGATAAAGTTTGCAGCACTGGCACCTGCCTGCTTGCCAGCAGCAAGGATATCCTCGAGTTCATGATCGTTAATTGCAGGTATGACCGGGGCAATCATCATGGTGACGCGAACGCCGGCTGACGATAGCGCTTCAATGGCACGCAGGCGGGCTGTTGGAGAAGCAGTCCGCGGCTCCAGTTTAACTTTCAGTTCACGGTCGAGCGTGGTGACACTGACAGCAGCCGAGCAAAGCTGCTGCTGCGCCATGTCAGCAAGGAGGTCAAGATCGCGAACCACCAGTGCGCCTTTGGTAATCAGTGAAAACGGATGCTGGTATTCACGCAGCACTTCGAGGATGTCGCGGGTGATGCGCAGGTTTGCTTCCAGAGGCTGATAGGGATCGGTATTGGCACCAATGGTGATGGGCCTGACCACATAGCCCGGTCGATCAAACGCCCGTCGAAGCAGATCGGCTGCACCACGCTTGGCA
The DNA here is from genome assembly GCA_964351065.1 of uncultured Pseudomonadales bacterium. Classification (GTDB taxonomy): domain Bacteria; phylum Pseudomonadota; class Gammaproteobacteria; order Pseudomonadales; family Azotimanducaceae; genus JANQJA01. The sequence goes on along the minus strand of CAYGNA010000330.1, from coordinate 610 downwards.
ACAATCTTCGTTTCAAAATCGAGGCCGGGCGACATATCCCAGTAGGCGTGGGTAGGCCTCGCATAGCAGTAGATGCAGCCATGTTCGCACCCACGATAGGGGTTGATCGACTGATCAAAGGGGATATCTGGCGAAGTGTTGGTTGAAATGATTGTTCTGACTGACTCATTTAATACCTGGGTGTCCAACCGGGTCGCCACTTCGTCCTGCCACCAGCCATCGTCAACCTTTGATGTTCTGGCGGGATTGAACCGGTTATGGGGATTGGACAGGGCTCCTCTGCCAGAAATATGAACTGATGTGGTCGTTGTCTGATCTGTGTCCATTGTCTTTTCAGCCGATAAAAGGTCAGGTTCAAAGAAATCAAAAAATCATAACACTACTGTATGTATATACAATACATGGGCGGCGACCACCCGTTCATGAACTGGTAGTATCAGGTGCTTTTAGGGCGATAGCGGCGATATGACAGACTTGGAGCAGTTACTGATTGATTTTGGCAATCTTGCCTGGGGTCCCTGGCTTGTCATCCTCATCCTGGGTAGCGGACTCTACTTCCTCGTCCTTTCCCGCCTGTCACCCTTCCGCTATATGGGCCACAGCATTGCAC
>CAYGNA010000329.1:0-4944 GCA_964351065.1 uncultured Pseudomonadales bacterium | reverse complement strand
TTTCGACCGTAGCGGCGCAGTCATGCGACCCCATGTCATTTCGACCGTAGCGGCGCAGTCATGCGACCCCATGTCATTTCGACCGTAGCGGCGTAGCCGCGAAGCGGAGAAATCTCTAACCCGAACCCAACCACTCGCGCTAGACAAACAAACCAGAAAGAGTAGGCTAGACCCCTTTGCAATCTTTTCTTCAGGAGGTGCTACATGACTGGATTCTTACAACCTACGTCATTCGGTGCCTTTGTCTGGTCCAGCCTCGCTCGTCGACGCTGAGTCGACCACCGGAGTCCTGACACTCCAACCCACATCGCACCGTCTGACCTGATACGGCCCCAAAGGGGCAACTTTCATATGCAGGAAGGAAAACGGTATGTCTTATCGTGACTATGACCCGGTCGATCTCGCCAATGTAAATTTTAAAATTCACCAACTCGAGGGGCTGGAAAAAGACAATATTGAAAATGCGTTTGTTGGCCATATCAGCCAGGTGCTGGGGCGCATCAATGATGGCAAGGAAGCAACGGTGTACCTGTGCCAGGGTGCTGTAGGTGGCGAGCACAGGTTGCTTGCTGCCAAGATTTTCAAGGCGAGGCAGTTTCGTCACTTCAACACAGATCGCAACTATCGCAACTTTGGCAAGATGCGTGACCGCCGCATGGCCAAGGCGATGCGCGGGGGCAGCAAAAAGGGCGAGCAAGCGTTCCACAAACAGTGGGTACAGAGTGAATGGCGCATGTTGAATCGCCTGTATGATGCCGGTGTTTCGGTGCCAGAGCCCGTCGCCTGGTTTGCCGATGGTGTGCTCATGACCTTCATTGGTGACGAGTCGCAAGGACCAGCGCCGCGCCTGGTGAACTGCTCATTGGACGAGCGCGACGTCAAGCAGGTTGCTGACCAGCTAACCCGGGATATCACCAAGATGTTGTCGATCGGCGTCGTACACGGCGATCTGTCTGCTTACAACATTCTGGTACACGATGGCCGGGCGGTGATCATTGATGTGCCGCAGGCGATGGATTTGGCAACCACGCCAACAGCGTTCGGGATGATGCAGCGCGATCTTGGTCATCTGGAGACGTTCTTTGAACGACAGGGTCTCATTACAGACTTTGTGAGTCTGTTGAAGGGCGTCTATCTGTGAGGCCAGGATAACCAGTTTCCTAGAACAGCGAAGGTTGACTAACCGGCCAGGCGGGTAAGGGCGGAAGCGCTATCCCTGACCCGCTAAGGCGCGTCATCAACCCCTGGTGAAAGTGCTCTGCCTGGGCCGGGCAATGCAGGTTGTCGGGGCAGTGGATCATCATGTAGACGGAAACGTCATCTGCCAGCCACGTGGCAACCTGTGCTTGCCAGAATGCATAGTATTCGGTGTTGTAACTTTCATCCGGATGCAGGACGAGGCGCACCATAACGCCACCGTTTGCGGTGGCAGCGTAGACGGGCAGATCCGGTTTCTCGTGGCGTGCGGCCTGTACCTCGGGATGTGACGGGGCGTGCAGATGGATGGGTCTTGCATCCATGATGACGCGAAAGCTGCCTGTTTGATCAAAGTGTTGGTTGAATGTTTCCGGGCGATGAAAAAAGTCCGGGTGACGTACTTCGAGCGCATGTCCAATGTCGCGGGGCAGGTGTGTCAGCAGGTTGGTGATCCAGTTCACATGTGCCTGGCTGACGCTTGCGGGTAGCTGTACCAGGAAAGGCCCCATCACCTCTTGCAGTGGCTCAAGCGCGCGCAGGAAAGAAAGCAGTTCGGTTCGACCACCTGGTGCGTGCGTGACGTTGCGCGGTAACTTGAAACAACATTTGAAATCCAGATCACTCAGCTGTGCGCGCCAGTCTGCCACTGTGCTTGCCGATGGCGTGGCGTAAAAGGTGGTATTGCCCTCCACTGTGCCAAACACACTGGCATACTGGCGCAGGCGGTTGGTCCCTGGATCGAAGTACCTGTTGTCCCAGCCGGCGAAGCGCCAGGCGGGTAAACCAATCCTGTATTTCATTGTGTGATGATAGCGTTTATTACGTGCAGATTATTCGCTGCAGAGCGTGTACCGGTTTTGTAATTGGGTCGGACCGTACGCTTCACGCGGCCAAAGCGCTACACTCAAGGCATCCACTTCATAAAGAGGCAATGACAATGGCCATCAAGACGACACTGCTAGGGAGAACCGGCACACGGGTCAGTAACTTGTGCCTGGGCGCGATGATGTTTGGCATGCGAACCGAAGCCGATGATGCCTATGCCATCATTGATCGCGCCATAGAGCGTGGCATTAATTTTATCGATACCGCGAATGTTTATTCGCGCGGTCGCAGCGAGACCATCACGGGTGAAGCGCTGAAACGAAATGGCAAGCGTGACCAGATTGTACTTGCCACCAAGTTCCACGGCGCCATGTCTGACGATGATCCCAACAACCGGGGGGCAAGTCGACGTCATATCATTGCCGCCTGCGAGGCCAGCCTGAAACGCCTGCAAACAGACTACATAGATCTCTACCAGATTCACCGGCCCCGACCAGATACCGCGATCGACGAAACGCTGCGCGCGTTGGACGATCTTATCCACCAGGGCAAGGTGCGCTATATCGGCACCTCCACTTTCGCAGCCTGGCAGTTTGTCGAATCGCTCTGGGCCTCAGAAAAGTATCATCTCAATCGTTTCGTTTGTGAGCAGCAGCCTTATAACCTGCTGGACCGCCGCGTGGAGCGAGAGCTAATGCCAATGGCAGAGACTTATGGTGTTGCAACGATTCCCTGGAGCCCGCTGGCGGGCGGTCTTTTAACGGGAAAATACCAGCGCGGTGCAGAACCACCCGAGGGTACGCGTTACGCCAACATGAACGCGATGCAGCAACGCCGGTTTAACGAACGGATCTTTGATGTAATCGAAGGTCTGGAACCAATTGCAGCCAACAACGGCTCATCGCTTGCGCAGTTTGCGCTCGCCTGGGTGATGGCGCAGCCCGGTGTGACAAGCCCCATTATTGGTCCAAGGACCATGGAGCAGCTCGAAGACAATCTCGACGCAGCGGACGTGGTGATTACTGAAGAAGACTGCGCCGCTGTTGACGCGGTGATTCCGAAAGGCCAGATGGTAGCGCCTTTCTATGAGGCCGACTTTGGGCCGCACCGGTTCCGCATTTAGAGGCGTGCCGCTGAATAAAGTTTTCGTTAGAAGCGAAGCGCCGAGTAGGGAGCTATCGGTACCGGTGGCTCGCGGCCCGCTATGATAGCGTGCACGATATCTGCCGTGATCGGTGCCAGGGTCATGCCGATGTGCCCGTGGCCGAGTGCGTAGATCACATCATTGCCGTGTTTTGACGCTGAGATCACCGGACGGCTGTCTGGCACGGAAGGACGAAACCCGAGCCAGGATTTGTCCGGCGGCGGCAGGTCCGGGAAGAAGCGCCGCACGCCCCGGTCGAGGGCGTCGAGGCGGTGCTGTGACGCTTTGGGATTGGTGTTGCCCAGTTCTACCGTGCCGGCGACTCTGAGGCGGCCCTCCATGGGGCACATGTAGAACCCGCCCTGGGTGAAGCAAACAGGCCTGTTCAGGAGTGGCTTGTCGCAGAGGTATTCCAGGTGATATCCCCGCTCGCTGATCAGCGGGATTTTGTCGCCCACTTGTGCGGCAAGTTCTCTCGCCTGTGCACCTGCTGAGAGAACAACCGTACCCGCGTCAATCTGCTTGCCATCCTGCAACGATACTTTCACGCCATCAGGCTTGCGGCTGATGCCATCGACCCATCCGCTGACGAACTCCCCGCCGGCGTCCAGGAATGCGTCCAGGATCTTCTGGCACATGGCCCCCGGGTCACCCAGAAAGCGTGAGTCGGGAAACCAGGCGCCGCCACCTGTTGAGTTGGCGAGTCCTGGCTCAAGTTGTGACAACTGATCAATGCTCAGCATTTCTCCTGCCACGCCAAGCTTGCGGCGAAAGCCAATGTCCTGCTTGCCGGCCTCGAAGGCGGCATCATCCGCATAGACATACAGGCAACCTTTTGAATGCAGCAAGGTATTCCCGTCTACTTCTTCGGCCAGCGCCTGCCATCTTGGTGCGGCGTCAGCGACCAGCGCTGTGATGGCATGGGTGTTCGCCTTGAACCGTGCGCCGCGGCACTCCAGCAGGAACTGCACGAGCCAGGGGGCAACACTGCCTAGTGCAGATCGCTGTATGGCAAGGGGGCTGTCCCGGTTGAACAGCAGAGAAGGGATCTGCCCCAGTATGCCGGGATGCCCAACGGGGTAAACCGCGTAATCGGCAATGGTGCCAGCGTTACCGTAAGAGGCGCCGCTACCCGGAGGTGCCGGATCGACCAACGTGACCTGCATGCCTTCGCGGACAAGACGTAGCCCGGTCGTCAGGCCAATGACACCTGCACCAATGACCAGGACTTCTGTCTTGTTGCTCATAAGGTCTGTCTGACTTGATGGGTCATAATTGTTGGCGTAGGGGTAAAGTGCGTGAGTAATTCAAACGCATCTGTATTGACGTGCTAAATCAAAGATCTCATCTTTGCACAACTAACCAGAATTTACGCCGGTGCTTTTTCGAGGTGCTTTTCCAGGTGCTTTTTTCAGGTGCTTGTTCCCGGCATTTTGTCCCTATGCTTCATCCTCGCACTTTACACGGGGCCAGGTGTGTTTCTTGGTAATATCTCGCGATGCCAGCTATGCGGGAATAAATGATGACTGCAACGTACCAGATTTATGGTGGGCCCGGTTCCCCCTATTCACACAAGGTCAGAGCGGTGTTTCGCTATCGGCGCATTCCGCATACCTGGCTTGTGCCCAGGGGTGGTTTCACTGGCGAAGGTGACCTTGGCAGCGATGCTGGGGATGACTCGCCCCTGGCAAAGGCGGCCAAGGGTGTGGTGCCTGTGGTTGCCTATCCTGACGGCAGTTTCCGCGCTGATTCAACGCCCATCATTGATGAGTTGGAAG
>CAYGNA010000328.1:0-4961 GCA_964351065.1 uncultured Pseudomonadales bacterium | reverse complement strand
GTGGGCCACAGCATGGGAGCGGCAGCAGCCCAGCAATATGCCCCAACCAGTTCAGGCAAGATTGCTGGCCTGGTGCTTTCTGGCTCGACTTTGCGTGATCCAGGCGAAGAAATTCCACCTTTTAATCACCCGTTTGAACCTGCACGTACCGAATATGACTGGCTCTCGCGTGACCCGGCAGAAGTGGACAAATACATTGCTGACCCGCTCTGTGGTTTTGAGGGCCAGACGGTTATCAACGGCATGGACCGCACCGATCCCCGCAGGGTTGACCTGGTTCGTTTGCGACACATTCGGCCGGATCTGCCAGTACTGCTGCTGGCGGGTGATGCTGATCCCGTCAATCGAAACCTCAAAGGTATTGATTACCTGGAGACTCGCTGGCGGGAGGCGGGCGTGCGCCAGATTGATCGCCACATCTACGCTGGTGGTCGTCACGAAATGTTAAACGAGACGAATCGCGACCTGGTCACTGCAAATCTAATCGAGTGGCTGGACGCCAGAATTGCCTGAGCGACCAGCGCTTTCACTGGTCTGGTTGCAGCAGTGAAATTGCAACAAGCCGGTTTTATGCCCTGGTCAGGGTCATGGCAACTAACCGTTGGCGCCGTGGCTCTCCAGCACTGACTTCAGTTCTGACAGGCGTATGGGTTTGCCCAGGATCTGGCTAAAAGGCTTGCGTTCTGCAACGTCAGATTCCACCTGCTCGCCCCAGCCTGTGAGACCTATAATCGGAAGAGAACGCCCGCTGGCACGGATGTTGGCAGCAAGTTCAAAACCGCTCATGCCGGGCATACCAATATCGGTAATGATGACTGAAAAATCATTCATCGCAAGCTTTTCCAGCGCTTGCCTGCCGCCTTCTGCCGTGTCGCCCTGCAATCGCAGGATCTGCATGTAGCCAGCTGCAAGACGCAATACGTCGGGATCATCATCAACCCACAGAATACGATGATTATCAGTGGCTTCGCCTTCTGGCACTGGCCCATCTTGCCGTATGGCGGGTAGCCTGACTTCAATGGAGGTGCCGGCCCCAGGTGCGGTATCCCTGACGAGAAGTTCACCACCGTGGTTGCGTACAATTGCGTGCGAGGCGCTCATGCCGAGTCCGCGGCCCGTTTCAAGCCCTTTTGTAGAAAAGAAAGGCTGGAAGATGCGTGCGCTCGTTTCTGCATACATACCCATGCCGTCGTCCGTCACCACCACAACAGCGTCGCCATTCTGCAAGCTTGTGGAAAGTGTGATCGACCCCTCGCCCTGAATCGCCTCAACAGCGTTCTTAACGATATTGGTGAACACCGTTCTGAGTTCTTCCGGATGTCCGTCTATGAAGATCAGTTCATCATGAAGATTGGTTTCCACCCGTATGTTTTTCCCCTGGCGGCTGGCATCGTCGTGCCAAAGGTGTCGAGTGCCCTGGACCATATCAGCGAGCAGGTCGGTCAGGTCGACCCGTTCCAACGATGCTCCCTCATCCTGTGGGGCCGTACGCCGCTGCTGTAAGACCCTGATTCGGTTGGCAGCATCTCCAGCGAGTCTGGCTGCGTTCTCAAGCCGATGCCTTGCCTGCTGATCACTGATCGATGCCATCGCCAGTTCGATATTGCCAAGAATACCCTGCAGCGCGTTGTTAAAATCGTGAGCGACTGCCGAAACGACTTCTTCGGCGGCCAGCATTCGCTGGCTGGCAATGAGTGCCTTTTCAGCGCGTCGCCTGTCGGTGATGTCTTCACCAGAGCTGAGAATGCCGGCAGGTTGGCCTGCGTTATCAAAAATGATGGAATTCGCCCAACGCATAAGAATCTTTCTGCCATCAGCGGCCCGAATGTAGTTGATGGTTGGCTTGATGTCCCGTCGTGTCAATAGGTCTGTATAATTTTCCATGAAGGCCTGGCGTTTTTCTTCTGCGATGAACAGATCGCACCAGTTTCGACCTGTTAGGCTGCCCTCTGGGTAACCCACCATCTGATATCCTTTTCGGTTCATCATGGTGAGGTTGGCGTTTTTGTCGATGGCAACTACCATCGCCTCAGCGATATTGAGGTAGTTTTCCGCGCGGCGTTTTTCTTCTTCCAGGGCTTTGCGTTCGGACTTGCTGCGAGTGATGTCCCTGGAGACGCCAATCAGGTGGGTACATTTGCGGTTCGCATCAAAGATCGGCACCAGCAACGTGTCAATGTAGGTTTCACGTGATGACGGATCGGTTCTGGTTTCGTAGCGGAGCGGACCAGCCAGGTCGATTGCAGACTGGTACTGGGTTTGAAGGTACTGCAGGCTGGCACCGGCAAAAAGCTGGTCAATGCGCTTGCCGACGACCTCTTCTGCTGTTGAATTGGTTGTTGCAAGAAATCGGGCGTTGACCGTCAGCACACGGTACTGATTTTCCTCTTCAACCGCCAACAGGAAGATTGAGTCCGAGGTGTTGTCGAATACGAGACGGAGCAAGTCGTGGGCGGGGGTATCGGTCATATTCTCATTAGCTTCCGCTATTCCCGGCAACGGTCATTGATTCGATGAGCATGGAAGATGCCTGGATATTGCCCCGTTGATCAACGTCGTCACCAATGGCAACAATGTGGCTGAACATCTCGGCGAGATTCGATGCAATGGTGATTTCTTCCACCGGATGCAAGATGTGCCCGTCCTTGATGCGAAAGCCGCGCGCGCCACGTGAGTAGTCACCAGTCACAGTATTGACCCCTTGGCCCATGAGCGATGTCACAAACAGACCGTCTTGCATCTCCCTGAGGAGATCATCAAATGACAGCGTGTTGCCTTCTATTAAGACATTGTGAGCCCCACCTGCATTGCCGGTGGGGTTAAGCCCCAGTCGCCGTGCTGAATAGGCGCCCAGCAGATAGGTTTCGAGTACACCATTCTTGACGATGGGTTTGGCAACCGTGGCAACGCCATCGCCGTCAAACCAGGTGCTGCCAATGCCGCCTGGCAGGAAAGGGTTTTCAGAAATGGAAAGGTGTGCGCTTCCTACCGTTTCCCCCAGTTTATCCACCAGGTAAGAGGCGCGTTTGTAAATAGCTGTGCCGCTAATGGCACCGAGCAGGTGTGAGATAAGCCCGCGGCTCATCTCGGGCGAGAAGAGCACCGGCATGTTGCCTGTATTCATGGGTGCGGCCGCCAGATGTGAAACCGCCCGGGTGCCTGCTTTCTGGCCGACATATGCAGGGTCTTCAAGATCTGTTGCCTTTCTCGCAAGGGAAGACCAACTGTCAATCTGTAGCCCCTTGTCTTCCTTGGCAATGGCGGCACAACTAATGCCATGGCGAGTACCGGTACGCCCGCCGACAAACCCGTGGCTATTGCCATACACAGCGGATTGTCGAATGGTGCCAACTGAAGCGCCTTCGGTATGGTGGATGCCTGGTACGGAGAGTGCCTGCGCCTCACATGTCATGCCAATACTGGTGGCCTCTGCCGTCGACAGTTCCCATGGGTGATCGAGGTCAAGATCAACAGGCGAGTTCGCCATCAGTTCAGCGGGTGCTAACCCGCCGTATTCGTCTGCCTGTGTATAGTTGGCAATGTTGAGAGCCGCCGCCAGGGTCTGACTAATCGCTTCCGGGGAAAGATCGGATGTGCTCGCGGAACCCTTGCGTGCGCCCAGGTAGAGCGTCACGGAAAATCCCGTGTGCTGGTTAAACTCGACGGTTTCAACGTCCTGCTGTCGAACGGTAACATCGAGACCAAGGCTCTGTGAAACAGAGACCTCCGCGTCTGTTGCGCCCATTTTCTTGGCGAGGGCAAGCGTTTGCTCCACCTGGGTGGTCAACTCGTCTAGTGTTTTCATAGGTTGTCCCCTGCCAGGTGCTATCAATTGGCCTGTGTGCCGCCCACAGTGATCTCATCGATTTTCAAAGTAGGCTGCCCCACACCAACGGGGACCGACTGGCCCTGTTTACCGCAGACGCCAACGCCTTCATCGAGGCTTAGATCATTGCCTAACATCGAGACGCGTTGCATGACGTCCGGGCCATTCCCTATCAGCGTTGCACCCTTGATGGGGCGCGTAATCTTGCCACCTTCTATCAGGTAGGCCTCTGTGGCAGCAAACACGAACTGGCCGGATACGATATCTACCTGACCACCGCCAAAGTTGGCCGCGTAAACACCTTTGTCAACGGACGCGATAATTTCTTCGGGGTCAGTTTCACCCGCGCGCATAAATGTATTGGTCATGCGAGGCATTGGCAGGTGCGCGTAGGACTGGCGGCGCCCGTTACCTGTGGGGGCGGTTTTCATTAACCGCGCATTCTGTTTGTCCTGCATATAGCCTTTAAGCACGCCATTTTCGATGAGCACATTTTCGCCGGTGGGCGTGCCTTCGTCGTCAATGCTGAGCGAGCCACGGCAGTCAGCAAAGGTGCCGTCGTCGACAATCGTGCAGAGCGGGGAGGCAACCACGTCGCCAATCCGGCCGGAATAGTTTGAACTCCCTTTCCGGTTAAAGTCGCCTTCAAGCCCATGCCCTACCGCTTCATGCAAAAGTACGCCGCACCAGCCGGGACCAAGCACCACTGGCATATTGCCTGCCGGTGCATCAACCGCATCAAGATTGACCAGGGCACGCCTGACTGCTTCCTCTGCGAGTCGCTCAACTCGCTCGTCATCGGCAAACCAGGTGACATCGCGTCGACCACCAGAGCCCGCGTAGCCTGTCTGCCGCCCCCGGTTGTCTTCGGCAATAACCTGTACATTACATCGGATCAGTGGTCGCAGATCGGCGGCAAAGGTACCGTCGGTTGCTGTAACCAGGACAACATCATAGTTCGTGATGAGGCTTACCGTCACTTCCTTGACCCTGGCGTCAGCCTCGCGCGCGGTTTTTTCAGCCTTCACCAGCAGATCAATTTTTTCCTGTTCTGCAAGACCTGTAATTGGATTGGCCGGACTATATCGGCTCCGGGCGGTATCTCTGCCAAATGGCCCCACTTGCTGATCACCAC